>JADFZC010000459.1 GCA_015232735.1 Oligoflexales bacterium
CCGCGACGAAGGATCAGAAGAATGTGAGCAGCGTCGCGGATCTCATGGAAACTTCGGCTGCAAAAGATCCCAAATGTCATCTGGACTCTTTAAAAACGCCTTCGCGTCTTTCAAGAGAACGGCTGGACAAAATGGAGAAGATGCTGGATTTCAAGCTTCGCGGCCAGATCGTGGGGCCATGGCTGAAAAAAGAGATGAGTCATGTCATAAGTTCAAAGGAGCGGGCAGCCGAGGCGGTAAGGGTGATAGCTGCCCAGGCGAGGCGTGTTTTGGACGGACAGACTGAGGGACTGCATAATGAGCCGGTTGACGGTCAGACCTATCTGCAAATCCGTCATATGCCGCACAGGGGGGATCAGGTCCCTGAGTTTTCAAAAGAACCGGCACCGTTTTCAGACAGCAGGACAAAAGAGGATTGTCCACTGTGTTCCAGAAACAATCTCGCGGCGGATTTCGTATATGGCGACCGCCTGAGGATTATTTCAAATGTTGCGCGATATGCGGACGAGTCCATTTTGATAAAATCGAGGGACCATATGCTTCAGACTGACATTCCCTCCCTTCTGCCGGATGTATGCGAGTTCATCGCAAATATGCCGCCGAAATATTTTTTCTTCTTTAATGGTCTTGCAGGCAATTCACAAAGGCACACCCATTTCCAGGCAATTTCCGAAACTGCTCCCATAAGGGAGGCGATCAACAGCCAGGATTTGAGACTTAAGGAAACGGCCTCGGCGGAAAATGTCTCAATGGGGATTCTTTCTCCTGCAAAATCATTTGATGTTGAAAAAACAGAAAGGTCGTCCGACCATTTTTGCGGATATTATTTCAATGGCGACTTTAGGACTGTTGCATCCTTTGCCGGGAGATTCCTGGAGGCACTCGATCAGTCGAGAGAACGCCCTGGTTTATACAATCTTTTTGCATTTCGCTGTGAGGAAAGTAGCAAAATGATCCTCATCGTTGTCCCCAGAACGAGTCCGGAGAAGGTGGCTCTTATGGGAAGGGAATTATGCGCCCTGGACTATGCCGGATTTATCGGCGATTACGCCCCTGAAGATGAAACAAAGAAGCTTTTCAGCTATGATTTCTACAGAAAGGCGCTAATTGAGAATTCAGCTGTTTCACAGACAAAAGAGTGGGCGGATGCATGGATGCGCAGGGAGGTTTAAGATTTTTTTCCTGTAACATAGGATTTTTTGGTCTCCGGCCGGGAGCCGCTGACAATGTTATAACAAAGTCTGCACCTTTTTTCACAAAATATCATAAAATGGCGACCTGGTTACAAATGGTCGTTGTCAAAAATTAACCAACTTTAATTTCATAGATATATAACATGCAATTATTACCAAGTTTTTTAAAACCAAAAGAGAGTCAGGCTCCCGCAGGGCAGATGGATCAAATGGAAAAATCGCCTTTGACAGGTCAGGTTGAGACGGCAAAAGCGGCAGGCCAAAGTAATGTATCGGATGTCATTCGGACATCGGAAGTCAAACCGGCCGAGAAAAACTGGATCTCCGGATTGTTTTCCGGGGCCGGCAGAGTGACTTCAATTGGGATTCCGCAGATGATCGCCTCCATGGGACTTGACGCCGTCGTCGAACAGAACGTCAGGATAGAGATTCCCAGGGAAAAAAATCCTTATGCCGAGTCGGCAGGGGAAATATGGGCGACAGTGTTAAGGCCAAAAGGTTTTGAAGGACAAAAGCTCCCAACGATCCTGGTGCCGGCGGCCTATCGGCGTGAGACCACCTTGTCGCAGTTTGCGAGTCTGATAAAACATGGATATGCAGTTGTGCTTTTTGATTTTCCCGGAACCGGCTCAGGCTCGGGAAAATGGGATGTTCTCAGTCTGAAGGAGTCTTATGATACAAAATATATCATAGACGAGTGGATTCCTGAAAGGCAGTGGTCTGACGGAAAGGTCGGGATGCTGGGCGGATCATATACGGCCATAGCCGAGTTTCTGGCGGCAGGGCTTGTGGACAAGGACCCTGCCACCGGAAAGACAAAACATCTCAAGGCCATGATCCCTGTTGCGGGATTTTCAGACATCTGCAAGGAGGTTACAACCGGATCAGGAAATTTTGCGCTTCTCTTCTGCCTTGCATGGGTAGGATTCACTCAGGTCATGGGAGCATTTCCGCCGCTTCTGTTTCTGGGAGAGGATGGAAGCCATAAAAAAAATTCGATAATGGAAGCATTCCAGATCTGGCTTGAACATATTAAAAACATTCCATCCTACTTCAATATGGCCTTTTTCCTTCCGGGTGTCATGGGTCAGAAAAAGTGGTACAGGGAGAGATCCCCGATGCTGTTCTGGCCCCAGAAGGACAAATACACGAAAAGCATTCCCGAGGGAAAAAACACCCTGTCGAAAGATATCGGTGTTCTTTCGATCTCGGGCTGGACCGATACCTTTACCATCGGCGCACTTCAGAACTATGAATACGGACTTTCCCGTCACCCTGAAGGCAGCAAGGCGATGATAATTGGTGACTGGACCCATCTTGCCGCCCTTGCGGAGATGAACGATGGCTTTCTTCTTGACAGTGAACTCACCGCAAGATGGTTTGACATGAAACTCAAGGGAAAGACCGATGACTTCATGCGTGAATACCCCATACTCATGAAAGTCATGGGAACCGACCTTTGGCGTGCTGAGAAGTCGTGGCCGCTTCCCAGGGGGAGGCTTGAGTCCAAAACCCTGTTTCTCAATAAGAGCAAGGCCTCCGCCATAGAGGGGGACTGGTATACGAACGCCCCTGGAAATCAGGCGGGAATGTTTGAGCTCGGCAAAGAAAAAAATATGAAGGCGATGGAAAATGACAATCCTGTCATGAACCACAGCGGATCGGTTTATTCGATGCACGGCCTGACCTCCAAATCCGTGGACAGATGGGCTTCCGGAGCGTTTTCGATCGGGTTGAAAACCGCCCATGATTACCTTGGGACTCCGCAGGCAAAAATGCTGTTTGAAGACGAGAGGAGAAACGATCAGGGCTCTTTGACCTTCACCACCCCGCCTCTTGAAGATGATCTTGAAATCATCGGCCCCCTGAAGCTCACATTCTGGGCAAAAACCTCTTTCACCGAACCGGAAAAGAACATCGTCGACAGAAAGGTCGAGGAGGCCGTAAAAATGATTGCCGACCATGTTGAGGACAATACCGTCATCAGGCAGATGCTGGATAAAGATGTCCAGTGGGTGGCGAATCTGAACGATGTCCACCCCGACGGGCAGGCGCAAAATGTC
>JADFZC010000460.1 GCA_015232735.1 Oligoflexales bacterium
TCAACCCCATGCCGGAAAAAAAGCTCCTATATATGGAAAACCGCAATCCGCTGACAGACTATATCACCCTCTACTCTCTGAACCCTGACGGAAAATATGAGGGAGTGACGCTGGGCGACCATGTGGCCGGGTCAAAACGCCCCATAAAACACCGCTATGTCATCTTCAAACTCGAAATTCCAAGCGGAGAGAGCACTTTTTACGTGAAGACAAGGACCGTCGGACTCTCCTCGCTGTTCCTGTTTCTGTGGGAGCCGGACAAATTCAACGAG
Source organism: Oligoflexales bacterium (assembly GCA_015232735.1). The sequence goes on from JADFZC010000460.1 coordinate 273, forward strand.
TATTCCATGCTGGAATACGGTTATCTCGGCACCATGATGGGAATCCTGCTCATTATGGGAATATACAACCTTTTCCTGTATTTTTCATTCAAAACTCGGGACTACCTTTTTTATGTCGTCTACAATTTCCTTTTCATTTTTGTTCAGCTTGGATTTATGGCCATCGGAATCCATCTCATCCCAGGCAATGAAGTCAACTGGATTACAAACCAGGGGGTCACCTCCGGCAGCAACATCTCCACCATGGGGGTTATCCTCTTTTCCAGGGAATTTCTGAACGTAAGGGAAAAATATCCCCGCATTGACAGGCTTCTCATTATCGCGATGATAATCCTTTTTTCCGTTGCAGTCATCGCTGCTCTCAGCGAGCCGACCTTCGTTTTGCAGGAGGTGACCGATGCCGAAGTCTTTGTAGTATCCACTTTTCTTGTCTGCTTCGGAATATATAGCGCCATGCAGGGTTATAAACCGGCTGTATACTACACTTTGTCATGGATCCCGATGTTGATAGGGGCATTCTTTCTTGCCCTAAAAATTGCCGGAATCCTCCCGACAAACCCCATAAGCGACTGGGGACAGATTACAGGCGGTGCACTTGAAAGCATACTTTTCTCTCTGGCGCTGGGCTACCGTGTAAATCTTATCAAATTTGAGGCAAGGCAAAAAATCCAGCTGATCAACGAACGCCTTACCGAACATGCTGAACACGTGGAAACAATCGTAAAAGAGCGGACCGAGGCGATAAATACCATTCTCAACAACGTGAGCGTGGGTTTTCTTCTGATAGACCAGGACTGCCGAATCCTGCAAGGCTTCACAAAATCCTGCAGCGATCTTTTGGGCGGATCGTTCAACGTAAACGACAAATTTACGGAATTGCTTAATATTCCGGACAATGAAGAAAAATTTTTCTTCATTGCTGTGAGGCAGGTTTTTGAGAACACTCTCCCGAGCGAGATCGCCCTTTCAAACATCCCCAAAACATTCACAGTCAATAAAAAAACGCTGAAAATAACCGGAAGGGCCGTGTTTGACAGGAAAGAAAATATAAAAGCGATATTATTTACCATAATCGATGAAACCAGTTTCAGAAAAGCCAGACACGAGGCTGCCGTAAACTATTCCATGATCCGAATCCTGAAACATTCAGAAAATTTCCGGATTTTTCACTGCGACTTCATTAAAAATATCAATACCCTCATGGAGTATGCTTCAAACAAGGATTCGAATAATCTCAGGCTGCACCTGCATAGCATGCGGGGAAACACGATGATATTTTCACTGGACGAAGTTTCCAGGGTTATTAACAAGATCGAAAACATGTCGTTCATAACTCATGACGACATCCTCAAAATAAGGCAGTCTTATGAAAAATTCATCGAAAACCATTCGAAACCCATCAAACACGTGCTTGAAAAGAGTGAAAAGGAACATGAGGTATGCCTAAGCGCACTTATCAATCTTAAAAAAGGATCAGGAATACGAAGGAATCTTGAAGATGCCGGCAAATTCATAGGTACATGGATAGACATGGTGAAGACAAGGCCGGCTGTCAAACTTCTTGGCCCCATGCACGAGGCTGTCGAAAGAATTGCAGGCAGGTGCGGCAAAAAGGTCGAATTCCACCTTCTGGGGGAAAACGTCAGAGTTGTACCGGAGCAGATGGGCGAGATAATCGCAAGTCTGATTCATCTTATCCGCAACGCCATAGATCATGGAATTGAAGACACCCTGTCAAGAAAAAACAAGCCGCCTCACGGTATACTGACGCTTGGATTTGTTGAGATGGACGGAATCCTGAATATAACCGTGGAAGACGACGGCCAAGGGGTCAATGTGTCCAAATTGCTGGATAAGGCGGAAAAGATGAGATTGATCAGAAAAGAGCAGATAGAAAAGATGTCCCCCCAGGAAAAACTGAATCTTGTCTTTCTGCCAGGACTCTCCACAAAAGACTGTATAAACCAGTTTTCCGGATATGGGCTTGGAATGTCCTCGGTTGAAAAAGCGGTCAATAACCAAAAAGGCACCATATCGATAAGTTCCTGGCCGGGAAGAGGATGCAAGGTGCAAATCAGGATTCCGATCTTGAAATATGAAAATGCATCACTCGCACCTCCCTTGAAAAAGGCCTCGTGAGACATGACACGTCTTCAAACAATTTTATCATTTATTTTCAATACGTTACATTCAGGAAATTCAGATTTTGTCTTTTATTCCGATACCATGAGTGAACAAAAATAACTTTTTCATTAAGAGGCGATTTTGATGAAATATATAAAAAAATTATTTACCTGTTTGGCGGTAACTGCAGTTAACATCTTTTTTGCCGGCATAATCATTGCCGGGCAGGAACCTGAAGCGCAAATCATTCTCGAAAAATATGAATATTATTCCCACAACATAACAAGACAGATCTCCTTCCTTGAAGACCGTGAAGGAATCGTTAACCTTCCCGACATACTTGCCGGAAAATTCGACAGGGACTTTTTCTTCATAGACCAAAAATCCCCTTCACTGACCTTGAAGAAAGAGGGAATCAACGTCTGGGGCAAAGTCAATTTTTCAAATCCCGGCACAAAAAAAATTCCCCTTATTTTGGAGCACCATTCAGCTCTGACCAATCATGTAATTCTTTATTCTCCCGATGGTAGCGGAAATTACAGGGAGACAGCCTCTGCCGGAGACCGCATCGCCTTCAGCAAACGGGAGATAAAATACCGGTATCCCGCCATGAAACTGGAAATACCAGAAGGGAAAAGCACATTTTTTATCAAGATGAACCAATCCGTCCCATATTCCCTGTCATTTGCCTTATGGACGCCGCAACGATTTCATGAAAACGCGATGAGCGACTATGTCTCTCTGGGACTTTTATATGGATTTCTTCTGGTTATGATGGGATATAATGCTTTTCTTTATCTTTCGTTCAAAAGCTGGGATTATCTCTTTTTTGTTTTATATATATTCTTCTTTTTGAT
>JADFZC010000461.1 GCA_015232735.1 Oligoflexales bacterium
TGTTGCATCCTAACTACAGGATGCCCTTGGAATTTATTCCCGAGAGGATGTCACCACAGGTACTGCATACGTTGTTCCGAACAATGCCAATTACCCTCACTATGATTACTTTCCGGACGGACATATTTCGGTTTTACCCGATGGAAGCGGGAAATACATGATGTTCTGGTCTGAATTCGAGAACTACAGGTCTGTTGGCAATACGCCATTTCCTGAAGACCAACGGCTGACGCCTGCCAAAGCCGTTTCTGGAGGGCGATACAAGGACATTTACCCAACAGACACTTGGAACAAGGCTAATTTTGACAATGGCGGCTCATGGCTCATGAGCGTATTTCGCTTGAGCGGAGACCGTCTCATTGGATTCGTTCATTGTGAATATCACTGGTACGAGTGGTCCTCAGCACATAAATCCATAGCGGTTTCATACTCAAATGACAACGGACTCACCTGGAGCAAGAACGTGCAGATTCTCACAGGTTCCGATCCAGTACCCGACAAAGCGGGTTGGGGAGGAATCGGCGACTTCAACGTGGTAAAGGATGAGAAGACGAAACGTTGGGTTATGTACTTCGGCGGAGGCATGGCAGTATCGAGTGACCCGGAAGGAAAGCCCGGGACGTGGTTCAAGTACTTGAAAGGCTCCTTCAGTTCGCCGGGTCTTGGGGGCGGCTGGGATGACCTGCCCGGAATTCAAAAGAATCCAGGCGCCAATTTTTCAGTGCATTGGAACACATATCTGGGCAAGTGGGTAGCGGTTTGGGGAGGATGGGACAGCATAAGCTACATTTCAGCCAGTGATGACATGATCAATTGGGAAACACCGAGAGTCGCTGCCAGGTCTGCGTTAGGCGGCGGCAGAGCTTGGTATCCAAATATCATTGGTGAAACCGACTTGATCGTCGGACAAAATGCGCGACTCTATTACTCAGACATCAGCGACTCGACACGTAAATTCATGGGTAATACAATCCGTTTCGTGCGGAACGACTAATCCCTAGATAAAAAAGTTTTTTGGCTTTCGCCCCGGACGTAGTCAACAGCAAGCGATTGATGCGGCTCTGGCGATAGTCAAGACAGGCAAGGAGTATACGGTAGATATCGATCTTGCATCCTTTTTCGATACGGTACCGCAGGACCGTCTCATTGCACGCCTAAGCAAAGTGATCGAAGATAAAAGAATCCTTCGTATCATCGGTCTGACCCTTAGGAGCGGAATCATGATAGACGATGTCGTGGTACCCACGCAAGAGGGTACGACGCAGGGTAGTCTGCTGTCCCCGATTTTGAGCAACTTCGTACTCGATGAGTTGGACAAGGAACTCGAAAGAAGGGGGCTTTCGTTCTGCCGATGGGCAGACGACTGCAATATCTTTGTAAGAACCCAGAAGTTGATGATCGTGTTAAAAGGGCTATCCTTTTTTACTATTAATTTTTTCTGAGAGTCTCTCAAATGTTGCTGCCGCTTCCCATGCCTGAACCAAACTCCCCGGTCAGTCAGTATCTCTTTGAGTGTTCAGTGAAAGGTATACTCTAAGAATACATAAGTAAGAAATCCCTGGAAATATATTTGGCGGCTACAAAAAAAAGTGTTATGGTGTTGGCCATTATCCAACTTATAGTGCTTGGAATTTTCCAAAATCCTGAAGGATACGTGTGATGGAAATAAATTCTACCTTTGGCGAAAAGCCACAAGAGGGTCATGACGATGCCACTGCAGCTCAGGAAGTGGCAGATCTGATGCATAAGATCATAGCCCTGCGTGAAGCAAATGCATCGCACACTCATTCCGCCGGAGATGGAAATCACACCGCCTCTCGAACCAAAAATCTATTCGGCGGTGTGGTGGGCAATGCCCTCGAATGGTACGATTTTGCAATTTTCGGCTTTTTGGCGCCCACAATTGGCGATCACTTCTTTCCCTCGAATGATCCACTGGATTCGCTCCTGAGTACCTTCAGTATTTTCGCTGCCGCCTACCTCGTACGACCTCTCGGCGGCATCCTGTTCGGACATATCGGAGACCGTCTCGGTCGTCAGAAAGCCCTTCAGCTCTCAGTGATGACGATGGCCATACCGACATTTCTAATCGGCCTCTTGCCCACCCATGACCAGATTGGAGTGCTCGCACCATTTCTTTTGGTGGTGCTGCGTATAGCCCAGGGGCTTTCTGTGGGCGGCGAAATGATTGGATCCATAGCTTATGTGGCTGAAACCATGCCGGTGGCACAACGAGGTTATTACTCCAGCTGGACTTTTGCCAGCTGCTATGTGGGAATGATGCTGGGTTCACTGAGTGCCGTTGGTCTCACGTCCTTTTTGGGAGAGCAGGCTATGGAAGCTTGGGGGTGGCGCCTGCCCTTTCTCTCGGGCATCATCATCGGCCTTGCCGGCCTCTGGATCGCCAGAGAACTCTCAGAGACACCCGTTTTTGAAAAGATGAAGCGCGATGGGGGCATTGGCGACAATCCACTTGCCGAGGCGATCAGCCTTGTGCCTGGCCGTATCTTCCACGCAGCAATGCTCTCCATACTTGTGGGAGGCGGATTCTGCACGCTGTTTATCTGGTGGCCCACGATGCTTAGCCGCTATATACATCCACATATACCAAACGCTTTGGCTCTCAACACACTCTGCTTGATCCTACTGATTATCTTGATTCCCATCACTGGCCGGCTATCTGACAGATATGGCAGACGTCCATTTTTGGTGTGGAGTTGTGCTGCAATGGTTCTCTTCACCTGGCCGCTTTTCATGCTGGCTGCGCGAGGAACGATTTTTGCCGCCTTTTTCGCGCAGCTTTGCTTTACCGTGATTATGGGATTTTTTCTCGGTCCTGTTCCATCGACCCTGGTTGAGATGTTTCCACCGCGGGTTCGTTATAGCGCAATCGGCCTTGGTTATAACATATCCTTATGTCTATTTGGTGGGACAGCGCCATTTGTTGCCACTTGGCTTTTAAAAAACTATGGCGGCATCTCGGCCCCTGCTTTCTACCTCGTGATACTATCAGCTCTGAATCTTTTGGCTGCCCTGAACCTTTCAGAAAAACATGGCTTCGATTATTAAATATATATAAATATTAATTTGATTGTGTATTGTTCTATTGAACAATATGCTTGCGCAATCCCGCCCATTTATGGGTGGGTCAAGCAAGCATGAGCTAGCTGAGCGCAGCGGAAGGTGAGTAACCAATCTCATGATTTACGTTTTTTTCCTAAAAGAGCATTAGATTTTTTTATATTT
>JADFZC010000462.1 GCA_015232735.1 Oligoflexales bacterium
TCAACCTTTTCTGACACTTCCCTGTCACCCTTGGAAAAAGTGTCCGGTAGTGAATACAGTAAAAGCAAATCTGGTGATTTTACAGGCATTCAGACTGTTTTCCCTGGGAGTGTCCATCCGAGCGGTGAAGAGATCAGATGGGATAAAAATATCGGTTTAGGTGAGGTCGATGCCAAGGATTTGATTGAATCGTGTAATCGTCTAGCGGCAGCATGTATCATCTTACAAAACTACCCAAAAACTGGATCTAGACATGATTTTTTTCTCGCTGTGAGCGGGGGACTTGCTAAATCAGGTGTTACTCTTGAAAATGCAAAGAAACTGCTGGAACCAGTTATAATGATAAGTGGTGATGAAGAGTTGGATGCTCGACTCCATGATGTAGATAAAACGTATGCAAAATTTTTGTCAGGAGATCAAAACATTACCGGTTGGAGTCGTGTCAAGGAATTTATTGACGAAAAATCTATCAAAAAACTAGGTGAATATTTGTCCGTAAAAATTAATTATGTAGTGAACACATCTAACAGGACAACATTTGATGCTGAAGTGTGGTCTGATCCGGTGAGTTTCCTGCCTATTTCTGTTGATCCTATGCTTCCAGAGATGCTACCCGAAGCAATCCGAGGTTTTGCTTGTGATGTCGCTTATCGTAAAAATGTTCCACTAGACTTCACTGCGGTTGCTCTAATTTGCTTTATAGGTAATGCCATGGGGCGTAAATTTTCAATTCAGCCAAAAAGAAATGATGAATCGTGGAAGGAATTTCCAAATTTATGGGGTGCAATAATTGCTGATCCATCAGCCAGGAAAACTCCTGCCATGCAGGAAATCAAAAAATTTGTTCAAGAGTTAGAAGTAAACCATTCTAGAAAATATAAATCAGAAACATTGAAGTTTAAAGTAAAAAGCGAACACAACAAGCTACAACAGAAAAAACTTGAAAGAGAATATGTGTCTGCATTGCCAGGGAACAATAAAATTATTTTAGATAATATAGAGAACAAACGCATTCTACTTGAAAATGAAATAGAAAATTTAAAACCAAAGCTTAGGCAGTATATTGTTAATGACGCAACCGTAGAGAAACTTTGTCAAATCATGCAGGACAATCCATTCGGTGTGTTGGTATTCAGAGATGAATTGCCTGGATTTTTGAATTCATTTAAAAAGACAGGCTACGAAAATGCACGAGAATTTTATTTAGAAGCATGGGGAGGTCAAGGTCATCACAAAAAGCAAAGAGTATCTGGTGAACTTGATGCTGAAATTAATGGATTGTGTTGTGGAGTTTTCGGGAGCATTCAACCACAAAAATTAGCTCCGTATGTGGAAGAAGCACACAACCCAATCGGGAGTGACGGTTTGCTACCTAGATTCCAACTCGCTTGTTTTCCAGATCCTATCCCACATCGGTATGTCGATGAAAAGCCAAATCTTCATGCAGAACAGCGAGTTAGGAGCATTTTCCAGAAGATTGATGCATACTGCCCACCCTATAACAATATCACTCAAGAATATATCGAGAAAAAATTTATATTTGATGGAGAAGCTCAAGAAATTTACATGAATTATGAAAATGAACTAGGCAGAGATAGGGATGATTTTGCTTGTAGTAGTGCTATCGCTAAATTAAAAGGTAAATATACAGGTCTTGTAAGCTCGCTTGCTTTAATATTTCATGTGATTGACATATTCGATGGCAAGTCGAAAAATATTATTAGTAAGGATAATATAGAGATGGCTGTTAAATGGTGCAGGTACCTTGAAAGTCATGCGCGCAAGATTTACAGAGTAAATGAAAATTCATACAGCAACGGCGCAAAATCATTACTTAAAATGATTTTTACCGGTGAAATTGGTAGAAATTTTATTGCATCTGATACATATAGAAATAGACGTGAATTTTTAACTACAAGAAGAGATGCTGAGCCGGTTTTATCTGAATTATGCAACTATGGCTGGATTAGGAAAATTGAAAGATCTACTGGTAAATTTTCATACGAGGCACATCCAGAATTTGATAAATTTTTCCAGAGACGAAACGCGGTGTCAGTGGTTGGGTCGGAGCACAATTTACCATATTCGGCATATTCGGCATATTCGGCACAAATTCGAGAGGAAAAAAATATTTCAACTGATACCCATGCTGGAAAAGTCGAAGAAACCGATTCGACGGTAGGTGAGGATAGCCAGGTATCGGGCAAATTCGGCATATTCGGCATATTCGGCGTAAATTTTGATGGAAAAAAATTTAAAGATAATTCTTTATATACTCATTTACATCCAGAAAACGCCTGTCGTCAGGATTTTCGTCCTTCACTAGAAAAGTCTGGTGACGGCGACCAGACGCTGGGAGCTGATTTTTCATCGGAAAACCATGCCGAATATGCCGAACATGCCGAATATCGTGCATGGGAGCAGGATGGTGGCGGTGACCAGGAGCTTGGGGATGATTTTTTGGCTGAAACCCATGCCGAATATGCCGAACATGCCGAATATGGTGCATGGGAGCAGGATGGTGGCGGTGACCAGGAGCTTGGAGATGAATTTTTGGCTGAAAACCATGCCGAACATGCCGAATATGGTACATGGGAGCAGGATGATCTCGGTGACCAGGAGGTTGGGGATGAATTTTTGGCTGAAACCCATGCCGAATATGCCGAACATGCCGAATATGGTGCATGGGAGCAGGATGGTGGCGGTGACCAGGAGTATGGCATTGAAATTTTGTCTGAAAACCATGCCGAATATGCCGGTGCCGGTGTATCCGTTGGCTTACCAGAAAAGGCCGGTGTTGAAACGATTATTGAAAATAAAAATAATTTATCATCAGAAGTAAAATCGAAAATGGATTGGTTTTCTCATCCATTTTTCCAAACATCTTTTACAACTCCACGTGAGGAGCCTGTTAAGAAGCCAGTCAAGTCTCGATCAAAAACTAAAACTTTAGTCTAGAAAAAATGGTTTTAGGAAAATTTATAAAGTATTCATGATATTCGTAAAATACTTTGTTTTCATTTTATTTCATATAGATATTACTTAGTAAGGTTCTGGAAGAAAAAACCCATTTCGAAGCAATTTGATTTGGGTTTTTTCTTTTTGTGTTTTTATCACTAACGGAGACTCTTAATGGTTACGTTCACCTTAACAACGCTGATGCCTATCATAATATGGTCGCTGGGTAAGCGTCGAATTGCCCGCGTCATTTAGTTCATTGACAACGCGGCGGGATCTA
>JADFZC010000029.1 GCA_015232735.1 Oligoflexales bacterium
CGCCAAAGGCGCCGGAAACTCTCCTGAGCCCAAGGGGCGAAGGATCTGGCCCATGTGAAATCAGAGTGTTGCGTACCAGATCCTTCGTCGTTGCACTCCTCAGGATAGTCGCTGGCGCATTTCGCGCCAGCGACTAGCTAATAAATTTTATGTCACAATAAAGGAAAAGGCCATACAATATCCATTGTGAGATTCTTCAATAATAGAAGCAAGAGAAGGAATACTTTCATAATAAATCCTGACAAGAGATAATCCTGTGGCGGGAGCGGTTATTCCGGCTCTTTTCCTATCCATTGCTTCCAAAATTTCAGCAATAGACCCGAATCTTTTCTTTTTTAATCCAAATTCAACCAATGTTCCAACAATAATCCGCACCATCTGTTTTAAAAAACCATCTCCAACTATCCAGATATTGATCAGAGGACCGCGCTTATCAATAAACAAATCCCGAATCTCTCTCACCCGGCTAGTTACATCGCTATCAGAAGCCGAGAATGACGTAAAATCATGCTTTCCAAGCAGTTCTCCGGAAAGTCTCTCGATGAGATCTATGTCCAAGCTGCCAGGTACTTTCCAGACATATCGGTCAACAAATGGACTAATGCTTTCACTCGTCCATAAACGATACCTATAAACCTTGCCCGTACAGGAGAATATGGGATGAAAACCTTCAGAAACTTGTTTTATTGACATAATCCCAACATCATGGGGAGTCAGAGCATTCAACGCTCTGAGCAGTTTTCCTTCATTAATGCATACTGATGTAGAGAAACAGGTTACTTGATGTTCCGCATGGACCCCGGCATCTGTCCTAGAGGCACCAATTAACTTCACGGGATGACGAAGAAATATTTCCAACGCCCTACGCAGGTAATCCTGAACTCCCTGGCCATTTGGCTGCGTCTGCCACCCCTGATAATTTGTTCCGATATAACTTAAATCCAAACGATATTTTTTATGTTCACTCACTCTAATTCTTCACAAATAACAGGTAAAAAAACATACAAATTCATTTGTTACAAAAATGAAATCCAACTTTTACACAAATTATCTGCTGGTTTCAAATGTAAATAAAATCCCATTTGTAGTTCTGCCAAAATTTGGTTCCTTGTTGATCTGAGTCTTTTCACTGAAAACAGTTAAATAAATGGAACGGAAACCCAGAAAAGCTAAACTGTGAACACTCTTCTCGTCCAAAAAATCCAAAAGAAGACTTACTGAAGCACCTTGAACCGTTCCCATATTTGCTCCCTCGTTGATGTAGACGGAATCTCCCTCTCCTTCACCGCCTCCTGTTGAAGACCTGTTTGAATATCTGGTCTCCTGAAAACTGAGTCTTTCAACCCCCCCCCAAACATTAATGCATATAAAATGAGAACGTAACGGAGTAAACTGTAGAAGCCCTTTAACCTGAATCGGTAATAGTTTTAATTCAGTATTTGAATCATTGTCTACAGTATAGCCATTATTTGTATTTAATAATGCATTACCAGAAGCTTGAATATAGGCAAGTTTAAAACCAAGACCTGGAGTCACATAACCATTAAAAAAATAGTAATCGACACCAAATTCAGGTCCCCATTTCGGTTTTCCGTAGGCTTCTTTATAGTACAAGAGATTGGAATTGTACGCTGGAACAGAAGCGCCAATATTGACTCGAGAGCTGCCTAATATAATACTGCTTTTTGGTTCTGACCTCCCGTTAGAAGAAGATATTGTCCCATTGTCCCTATTGGGCTGAAACGTTGTTCCTATCTCGGAATTACTAGCTTTATTTGACTTTTCTTCCTTCACATCCGCAAGGCTGTTATCTGAATCCGTCTCTATTTTTTTTCTGATACCCTCTTTCGACTCCGAAGATATGCTCTTTTCAGAATATCCCAATGCTGCGGGGAAAACCGACGAAAATAAAAAATAGATAGGATAGAGACAAATAACAAAAAATTTTTGATTCTTCATCATCGAACATCCTTACAGATATCAAACCTCAACGATCACTCGTTCTAGATTCTGATTCTTCCTCTTCAATCTCAAATATTTCTTCCTCTCCTACAGTTTTTTTGCCGCCAAACAGCCATTCAACAGGTCCACTTAATGCATACATCATGAAGAAAACAAATCCAAAAATCTCCGGCTGAAAAGCAATAAAAGCCACAACCGCTACAAAAATAACCAGCAATTTAAAAGGTTTTATTCCTATTATCTTCAAAGCCTTATGTGACCTGTAAGTAACGCTGCTTACCATGGCCAGAGCAAGTCCAATTCCAGCAATAAAGAAAAAAGCGACATTAATATCCTCGTGAGTAAGCGCATTGCCAATAATAATAAGGAGCTCTGCTGAAAATGGCTTCGATTGAAGATGAATGCTGGCTAACTCATAACTTGCTACTACCGCAGCTGCCATTGGTATAGGTAGTCCGGTAAAATCCCCAGCAGCTTTTCCTATTGCACTTTGAACATTAAATCTGGCAAGCCTCAAAGCACCGCATGCTAAAAATAGAAAACATATAATCCATCCTAGCCTTCCATAATGAGCCAATCCTCCCTGATACATCAAAAGTGCAGGAGCAACACCGAATGAGACAAGATCGCAAAGTGAGTCATATTGAACTCCAAATTCACTTGTCCCTCCTGTCAATCTGGCTACCCTTCCATCAAGGACATCAAAGACTGTTGCAAGAAGTATGGACGTTGCGGCCCATATCATCTGTCCCTGAAGAGCATTTACTATTGAGAAAAAACCAAAAAAAAGATTCCCCGTTGTAATCAAATTGGGAAGAACGTATACAGCGCCTCCCAGTTTAGGGCCTGCCACTCTAGCTACCATTTTAATCCCTCTAATTTTTTTCCAAGTTCTCCTCTGGCGTCGATTTCCTGATGTATCTTGGTTCTGGAATATTTGAGGATAAACGATCCAAATCATCAGGTAGCTGACTAGCAATTGCTGAGAGAACCCTCGCCGCTGCCACAGGATAATCCATAACCTCGTAATATATACCAGCTGATGAAAAAAATTCTTCAGCCAATACCCATGGTAGCACCAACATCAACTTTCTTTTATCCAAGATTTTCGAAGAAATTCTTTCCCCAGAATCTACACAAAAAAGCTCAATAATATTGGATAATTTTAACATATACAAGTCAGCTGTTTCACGATACGAGATAGCCAGATATCCTTGTGTCTTTGTTGCTGGTAATAACCATACTTTATCGGAATATCCATTTTTTTCATAAAAAGAAAGCGATTTTAATGAAGAGACTCCAAGTACCTTTGGCTTTTTTGACAGTCCAAGAACCAAACCACTTATATACGAAAGACCCACTTTTATTCCAGTAAAGGAACCAGGCCCATTCGACACAGCGAAGAGATCAATCTCATTCAGACCTATCTGTGATTTCTTCAATAAGCCCGATATAACCAATGGAAGTAGCGCCGCGGAACCATTATTATCAAAATGATAGGAAGCTGACAAAAATCTCGCCTCCTTATCAATCTCCTTCGTTACAATCGCGGCCGAAATACCTTGGAATGTTGTATCTAAAAGTAAGCACTTCCTAGAAGTCATTTAACAACCTCATCTTCTGCGTTAGTATCGCCATTGAGCTGCTCGCACCTAGCCAGACCCTAGCCGAAAAGGTCTGACTCTTCGTTAATCGTCGTCGGACGATCCTCATTTACCAGCATGTAAACTCCGGTCGTCCTCCTCCTCGCGCCTTGATTCAGACCTTTTCGGCTAGGGTCTAGCCATCTTAAATATGAGGTTATTATTTGACTTCTATTACTCATCTAAAAAAACCGCTTACCCCTTCCAACATAGATGACCAGAAACGGCTTAAATCATTATAGGTAGCCATGACAACCAGACCAAGTACCATTATGAAACCTACTTTCTGAAAATTTTCTACAGCTATTTCCGGCAGAGGCTTGCGATATGCTACCTCTAGAGATAGTAAAATCAGCTGTCCTCCGTCCAATACCGGAATTGGAAACAGGTTAAGCAGCCCAAGATTCACACTTATTAAAGCAAGAGCACTAAAAAATGTCATCCACCCAAGACGTACAGAATCGGAAGCCACTTTGCCTATGGATATTGGTCCACCCAGCGCCATAAGAGGAACGTCTCCAGTAAATAATCCAATTACTGCTTCAGCTATCAATTTAGTTTGTTGCACTGTCTTTACAGTGCCAAACCAAAGCGCTTCCGGGAATGAATATTTTTCAATTATCATATCCCCTTGGACAAGACTGCCGATAAATTCTACAGGGAGAATATACTGAATGACTTTTCCTTCAGCCTTCTGGACTATTACAGGTTCCAAATCAATATTTAGATCCAAATATCTTCCTTCCCTTTGAACTTGAAGTACTGCACTTGGTGACCCATAAGCCATAACGATATCAGTATACTTGAAAATATCGGGTATGTTCTCCCCGTTCCATTTTACAATTCGATCTCCATACATAAGTAAATCAAATGCTTTTCCATAATTCTGTTTTAAAATTTGCTCTTCAGTCATTTCCTGATTAGAATTGTTATCATCCCGAGAAAGCTCATCACCCGAACTATCAAATCCGCCTTTATCGGTACTTGATTTTTTGATTTCCTTACGAACAGATCCAATCGTAAGCCCAGAATGGGTAATACCTAAAATCTGGGCAATTTTCATCGGAACTCTATCTTCCGGCTTAATATTGCTTAGATCAAGAGCGACTGTTTTTTGTTTTTGAGCTGATTTTTCTTCAACAGAAACCTTTTCTGAAACCTCCATCTTGAGAATCTGACTATTTTTTGACGCAGAAATTTCGGCTAATACTGCCAAAAAATCCCACCAATATTTTACAGGTTGTTTCTTTTCACCTATCAAAATATTTTCTATCCTGTCTCCTGTCTTAAATCCAGCCCTGGCAGCCACCCCTTCTGTATCAAGAAGGCTGATAACTGCCGGCATACGCCCAGGCGATATTCCAATTCTTCCCCGTGATTTGAATATGGCAAGTTCATCACCGGAATAAATTTTTGGCATAATATTCAAATCTAAAATATCGCCCCCCCTGATAATTGATAATCTCAGGTTTTTATTTGGTGATTCTGCAATTTTTTCTTGTAAGTCAGACCATGTTCTTATCTCTATTCCATTAATCGATTTTACGATATCACCAAACTTGAGTCCCGCCTGTTCAGCAGGACTGCCAGCCATAACTTCCCCGACAACCGGCGGTGGCTGTGGAATTCCTCTCATCCCCATAACCATATAAATTAAAACAGCAAGAAGAAAATTGGCAAACGGCCCGCTAAAAACAGTAATCATTCTCTTTGTAGGAGACGCCTTATAGTAAGCCTTTTCAGACAATTCTTCGGGAACCTCTTCGGTTCTTATTGTACCAAAAAATTTTACATACCCCCCTAACGGAATCATTCCTATCTTATACTCAGTTTCTTTATAACGAATTTTCAAAATAGAGGGACCAACGCCAATTGAAAAAATTTCTACTCCAATTCCACACAATTTTCCGACAAAAAAATGACCTGCCTCATGTACAAAAATCAATATACCAAGCAGTAAAATAACCGCCACTACAGGATGAGCTAAAATCTCCATATATTAGGCCCTTACAATCTTGCGCTATAAATAGTCGCTTGGACAAGCTTCGCTTGCCAGATAAGTCCTTGGAGCGAAAACACCATGGACTACTTACTATTTAGTCCCTGGCGCGAAATACGCCAGGGACGTATCCTGGCAAGCGAAGCTTGCTTAGGATCTGTTTGAAATATGCTGAAATTTCGGGGAGATCCTATACTCGCTGCGCTCGTCAGGATACGTCGCTGGCGCATTTCGCGCCAGCGACTATTTACCTTACATACAAAATAAACCAAATAATGGGTGCTGCAAAGAAAAGTCCGTCTACCCTGTCAAGTAAACCGCCATGCCCTGGGAAAATAGTACCTGAATCCTTCACCTCTGCAAATCTTTTAAATAATGATTCGACCAAATCACCCAATTGAGTGAATATTCCTCCAAAAAACCCAATGACAAACAGCACCCAACAACTCCCCAAATTAATATTAAGAATTTCAGCAGAGAAATATGCCCCAAAAGTACTCGATATAAGAGCCGCTAATGCTCCTTCAACAGTTTTATTAGGAGAAATGCTGGGTGCAAGTTTTCTTTTACCCAATAGCCGGCCACCAAAATATCCACCAGTATCACTACAAATAACAATAAAAAGCGCAAAGATTAAACTCTTGCCATTAGGAGACATTCTGTAAAGATCCCAGATGAATATCCAAGGTATAACTGTATAACATACTATAATCAATAAAGATAACATCCTTCCAAATGAAGATTCGATGCTTCTTGCCCAGAAACAACAAGAGAGAATGATAAAAAGTATCCCAAGACTTAACGATACAAAAGCTCCCTGAGTACCAAAAACGACAAAACCAAAAAAAACTGAGATACATATAAGAAAAGAAACAAGAAAAAACTGAAAATGAAGTTTTTTCCATGCGCTGATATTTTGTTTTTCAATCTTATCCCCTGAAAAAATCGCTTCCATCTTAACTAGAATAATATTCAAGAGTTCAAAAATAGTAATTCCAATAAAAAGCATGAATACCGAAAGAGTTATTTTTTCAGATCCAAAAAATAGAAGAACCAGTACTGCTGGTAACAAAAACAATGCCGTTAGAATTCTTATTTTTAACATTTCTTTCTTTCTGAGAAGAATTGGTCAAGAGGTTTAATTAGTCCGTGGAGCTTTCAGCGCCACGAACTAATTATCAGTAACTGCAGAATCCAACACCCTATTTTCTTTAATCTTACCGTAACGTCTATCCCTTGTCTTGTAAGAACTAAGAGCCTTAAAAAACTCACTTCTTGAGAATTCCGGCCAAAGCACCTCCGCGAAATAAAATTCAGAATACGCTAGTTGCCACAACAAGAAATTTGAGATTCTTTGCTCGCCGCTCGTTCTGATGATCAAGTCAGGATCAGGCAGTCCTGCCGTGTAAAGCTTATTGGATATAAATTTCTGATCTATTTCATCCAGGCAAATGTGCTCATTTTTTACCATTGCAGCGATTTCCTTACAACACTTAACAATTTCAGATCGACCTCCATAACTTAAAGCCAGAACAAGCTGTAGTCCATTATTATTCCTAGTATATTCAAGCCCTTCTTTAAGAAGCTTCTGACATTCCAAAGGTAGTCTATCCTGATCCCCAATGACCCTTAGCCTAATATTTTTTCTATGCAATGACCTTACTTCTTTCCTTAAGTACCGAGCCAAAAGTGAAAATAATGCATTAACCTCTTCCTCAGGGCGACCCCAATTCTCTTCACTGAAGGCATATAATGTCAAAACCTCAATACCCTTTTCAACTGAAGCCTCAATAATTTCCCTGACTCTGTCCGCACCCTTATTATGACCGAAGATTCTAGGCTTTTTTCTGCTGTTTGCCCATCTTCCATTTCCATCCATGATTATTGCGACATGCCTCGGAATATCTGATCCTGCTTTTAGAAAAAACTCATTCAAATCAAAAACCTCAGTTATAAAAATTGGTACTAAAAAACGGATATCAACCCTGCTCAAAGCTCTAGATGGAACTTACTTCCACATATACTTTTTTTACCATTAATAAAAACATTTAATAAAGCTAAGCCATATCGAGATATATATATAAGTTTATCCGAAAAATACAACCACTTTTGAGGCGTTAAAATATATTGTCTTCCAATAATAATCTCAATCGCTAATAAAAAGCCTGGATTTATTTTTTATCCA
Source organism: Oligoflexales bacterium (assembly GCA_015232735.1). The sequence continues at coordinate 7,790 of JADFZC010000029.1, forward strand.
ATGATAAGAGCACTGGCGACTGCTTGTATTTATTAGAGATAAGCGAACTTTCATGCCTGGAACATTAAAAACACCGATGCCAAAACACCCTGAGAAAAATGGCATATTTATATTAGCCGCAAACACCATAGGCCGATATGATGATATACCGCAAAGAAGTTTAAAAGCTCTTAGAGAAAGCGATCTTCTGATTTTTGAGGAAGATCGCCCTGCCAGATTGGCATTGAAAACCGCTGGAATCCATAGAGAATATTTGAAATACAGTGAACACAGAAACGCCAATACCATTTATTTATTTAAAAAATTTCTAAAGGAAGACAAGGTGGTCTGTTATATGAGCGATCAGGGAATGCCAACAATAGCAGATCCTGGAAGAGAGTTACTGGAAATCGCTTATGAATTGGGTAGCCGCGTGGAAGTAATTCCGGGAGCTTCATCTATAACTGCAGCACTTTCAGCATGCCCATTCCTTTATGGAAGTTTCAAGTATCATGGGTTCGTCGAAAGAAAGAGAGAGGATAGGATTACAACATTAAAAAAAATCGCTGAGGAAAATGATCCTGTAATTTTGGTTGACACGCCATATCGTTTAAAAAACCTCATCGATGATTGCATAATCTCACATGGACCAAAAAGGATGGCCCTTTTAGCTATGGATATTTCCGGACCACGTGAAAACTTCCTTTTTAATAATATGGAATCACTGCAAAAAACAGTATCTAGATTAGAGGAGAAAATAAATTTCGTACTTATACTTTCCGGAAAAGGAAATCAACGTCAGGAAACATCCTGAGATGAAGACGTATACAATGAAGACGATAAATACAAAGGTATTAAAATCTCGAGAAATACCATTATTATAGATACAAGTGGAATTGCAATTAAGACACCAAAAAAACCAAACCAATCTCCAAAGGCAATTATGGAGAGAATCACAATTCCTGGGTGAATCCTGGCTCTTTCACCTATAACTCGCGGGGTAATTATCATGCCATCTAAAATCTGAACTATAACAAATACCATACAAACTGCCATGAACTGTGCAAAACCAGCCCCCTCAGTTACCACAATTGCAAGACTCAAAGATAACCCCAAAATGACATCCAGATATGGAACTAGCCTGCAAACACCAGAAAATGCTCCAACTGCAAGGCCAGACTTAAGGTTGACACTGCTAAGTCCTACCATATAGAGGCCTCCAAGTGTCATGGCGATGATCAACTGCCCCTTTAATACTGATTTGAGTGTCTTATCTACCTTTGAAATGAAAAACGACATTGAATCCTGAAGATCTTCCGGGATCAGTTCCGAAATGAATTCTTTAAATCTCCTGTAATCCTTCAAGAGAAAAAACAGCTGGACAGGCACCAAAACCAAGTTTAATGCTCCACCAAGCAGGGTAGGTGTCGTTTGCCAGAGCTTCTCCAAAGCTCCTTTCGCCTGATTTGTCACCTGATCCATCACATAGAACTCATCGATAGTGGCATTAATAGTCTCCAGCCGTATTAACCCAGACTTAACAAGCCACTCTTTAAAAGGCTCAATTCTATTGATAAATGAATCAAAAGCTATTGGCATCAACTTCAAAATACCAAGAAATTCTTGATAAATTACAGGCAATAAACTTGCAACCAAAATTGATAATAGACTGATTAGCCCAAAAACAACTGCCAGAACGGCAAGAGCCCTTCTCCCTCGGAACTTCTTTTCAAGCCAATCTGTAAAGGGTAAAAGCAGATAAGTAAGAAAGATACTGAACAATATTGAGACCATTATTGACTGGTACACATATCCAGATATCAGAATAAACATCAATATTGCAATACTAAGAAGGCTTATTCTCTTTGATTTATTCCAGTCTACTTTCCTAGAAAACATATTTTGATCCCCTAAAGGCCAAACGCGCCACAGACTAATTATATCTTATTCACTGGAGAAAAAATTTCCCTGCGAGGCTATGTATCCTTGAAATCTGCACTTATAAAACGATTTATTCCATTAAGATCTTTTAATATTTTGACGTTTTTCCATTTATAATCTTCAAAAATTTTTTTTACTTTCTTGTGCTGAGAATATCCCATTTCCAAGAAAACTTTCCCCCCGGGTTTAATGACATTGGAGGAATTTTTCGCAATTATTTCAAAAAATTCTAAACCTTCTGATTCAGCAAAAAGAGCTATGCCAGGCTCAAATTTGATTACAGACTCGGATAGTTCCTTGTCATATCTGTCGACATAAGGGGGATTTGAAACAATTATGTCAAACTTCTCCGACTGATCACATAACCAGCTATCAGACTTTCGCATGTCTTTCTGTAATATTTTAACCCCGGCTCCAAGCTCAGAATCGTTCTTGATAGCTACCTTTATCGCCTCTAAGGATATTTCCCAAGACTCCACATAAAAATTTTTTGCCAATGCAAGAGAAATCGAGATACAACCACTTCCCGTCCCTAAATCCAAAAGACGCAGACTTTTATCAATCCCTCTAAAAGAACACTCCTTCAAAACAAGCTCAACCAAAATTTCCGTCTCCGGCCTCGGAATGAGCACATTGGCATCCACATAGAATTTATGTCCATAAAACCACTTTTCACCTAGTATATAGGCAACAGGCTCAAAAGTTGATCGTCTGTTTACAAATTCCCAATAATCCTCCAATTTATTTTTATCGAGTATCACTTCCGGATTTGCATAAAGATAAGTGATATTTCGCGACAAGATACCAGCTAACAGTACCTCAGCATCAGTACGCGATGAAATAATATTTTTTTCTTTAAAAATCCCAATCGCAAGATCAAGCGCTCTTATAATGGAGAGATTTTTTTCACTTTCTAATTTGGCATTCATATATCTTGATATTACTTCTAGGCCTTGACCCAAATGGCAGGATGAATTACAAAAATATTCTATACCCTAGAAAGTTCCTCCTTCAGCAATCTTGTTTGATGATCTGCAGCCAGACCATCCAATACATCATTCAAATCACCATTTAAAATAGCATCCAATTTATAGAGAGTCATATTGATTCTATGGTCTGTCATCCTACCCTGAGGAAAATTATAGGTTCTTATTTTTTCACTTCTATCTCCACTACCAACCTGCCCCTTTCTGTCGGCACTGATAGCACTTTCCTGTTCTCTTCTGGCAAGTTCCAACAATTTTGCCTTTAGAACCTTCAAAGCCCGTTCTTTGTTTTTGTGTTGAGAGCGTTCCGCCTGACACTCTACAACGACACCAGACGGGACATGGACAATCCTTATCGCTGAATCTGTCGTATTAACATGCTGCCCGCCTGCTCCTGATGATCTTGAAGTCGTTATCTCGAGATCCTTGGGATTTATTTCTATATCAGAAACATCATCTGCTTCTGGAAGAATCGCTACAGTACAGGCGCTCGTATGAATACGTCCCTGAGCTTCCGTCACAGGAACCCTTTGAACTCTGTGAACTCCACTTTCAAACTTCAAACGACTGTATACTTTTTGCCCCTGAATCAGAACTACCACTTCCTTGTAACCGCCGACGGTCCCTTCGGCTACGCTTAAAATTTCAGTCTTCCATTTTTCTGAATCAGCATATTTGAGATACATTCTAAGAAGATCGGAAGCAAAAAGTGCAGCCTCATCTCCGCCCGTTCCAGCCCTTATCTCCAATATTACATTTTTTTCATCATTTGGATCTTTTGGAAGAGTCAGAACTTGAAGTTGTTCCTCATAATTTTTAATTTCCACTAAAAGGGTTTCCAGTTCTTCCCTGGCAATCTCCCTAATATCCGGATCCTTTTCTTTCAACATCTCCCTGGCAGCATCATGATCGGAAAGTCTTTTCTTATATTCACGATACACTTGAACTATTTCTGCTATCTCCCCTCTTTCCTTAGATAGACGGGTAAGTTCAGCGCCACTGAGTCCCTCCTGAGATAAATCATTCTCCAGCTCTCGAAATCTCTCCTCTACCGCTTCGAGTTTTTCAAACATGATTTTTATCGCTTATTTTTTTGAACCATATTTCTTCTGGAATTTTTCGATTCGACCAGCTGTATCCACCAGTTTCTGCTTGCCTGTGAAGAAGGGGTGGCAAACACTGCAAATTTCAACAGAAATATCTTTTTTTGTAGATCTTGTCTCAATGACATTCCCACATGCGCATTTTATTGTCGCCGGAATGTAATTTGGATGTATCTTTTCTTTCATACCATAGCCTCTCTTTTTATAAAAATTCCAAATCCCTTAAAAGGGAATATACAAAACCACCACATTATCTGCAAACGACATCAATTACAAAATTGTCAACCATTCATGGACTCAAGAAACTCTTTATTTGTTTCAGTTTTTTCCATCTTGCTCAACATGAAGTCCATGGCGTCAACAGTGTTTAGTGGATGCAGTAATTTTCTTAAAATCCACATACGGTTGAGGACATCTTTCGGGAGCAGCAATTCTTCCTTCCTTGTTCCAGACTTATTGATATCCATTGATGGATATATTCTTTTCTCGGACAATTTTCTGTCAAGGACCAATTCCATATTTCCCGTACCTTTAAACTCCTCGAAAATAACCTCATCCATTCTTGAACCAGTATCAATAAGCGCTGTAGCGACAATTGTCAATGAACCACCGTCCTCAATATTTCTTGCTGCGCCAAAAAACCTCTTGGGTTTGTGAAGGGCATTGGAATCTACACCTCCTGAAAGAATTTTTCCAGACGGAGGGACTACTGAGTTATAAGCACGAGCAAGCCTGGTAATGGAATCCAGCAAAATGATGACATCATGCTTATGCTCAACGAGCCTCTTGGCTTTTTCTATAACCATTTCAGCCACTTGAACGTGTCTTTGTGCAGGTTCATCAAACGTAGAACTGATCACTTCTCCCTTGACCGATCTCTCCATATCTGTAACTTCCTCAGGGCGTTCGTCAATCAAAAGGACTATCAATATGGCTTCCGGATGATTCTTAGCTATCGAGTGAGCGACATTTTGAAGCAAAACAGTCTTACCAGTTCTGGGGGGTGCCACTATAAGAGCACGCTGCCCTTTTCCTATTGGACACATTATGTCAATAATTCTGGTAGAATAACAAGTAGGTAAAGATTCCATTTTAAACTTTTCCATAGGGTATAGCGGAGTCAAGTTATCAAATAAAATCTTGTCGAAGCTATCTTCAGGAGGAATTCCGTTTACAAGTTCAACTTTAAGGAGTGCAAAGTATCTTTCACTGTCTTTAGGCGGCCTGATTTGACCAGATACCGTGTCACCTGTCCTCAAATTAAACCGTCGTATTTGGGATGGTGATACATAAATATCGTCAGGACCCGGCAGATAATTATAATCTGGCGCTCTTAAAAAACCAAAGCCATCCGGCAATGTCTCAAGAACCCCTTCTCCATAGATGATACCGCCGCGCTCGGATTGGGTTTGCAGGAGATTAAAAATCAAATCCTGCTTGCGCATACTGCTGTAACCTTCAACTCCCAATTCCTTGGCCAACTTGTTTAATTCACTGATTTTCCTTTCCTTTAGTTCCTTAAGGATAATATGCTGGGAATTCTTCTCCTCCTCAGCCTTAGGGGAACTCTTTTGACTCTGTCTTGCTTTTTTATTAGCCGCAATTTCCTTTTCCTTGTCATTTTCATTTTCTGTCATTGATATGCTCTCTTTTCTCTCTTCTTCTTAGGTGGGTAATTTTTTTGGTCAGACATTTATCTAATTTACAACCAATATGGCTCCTAGCACATATTTTTTACGTATCTAAAACTAATTTATGAAATTATTAACAAATAACGAACCACTTTGGCAGCAGATTGAAAAAATCAAATCCATATTGCTCATTCTTTTATGATTGATTATTTCAACCAGCCTGGTTTGTCAACGAAATTATAACCCTATTTATTTAAAACAC
>JADFZC010000463.1 GCA_015232735.1 Oligoflexales bacterium
TGGAAGATAGAGACCTCTCCTGTAAAGATCATCCGAAACAGGACAGCTTTCCCCAGCGAAAAGGCCTTCTGCAAGATATACAGGCTGTCTGTGCATGCCAAGAAAAAACGACCGGCTGTCGACGCCTTTTCCCCTGAGCAGTTCCATAAACCTCGAAGCCCCGAGGTCCAGCTCCCTGTCGAGGGTGATGGCATACATCCACAGCGAACTTTTCGCCCACCCTGCAACAAATGGAAGACCCAGGGGAAGACCCTTCAATCCTGAATTGTATCTCTCCATGATCTCGATCTTCCTCGCCAGAATCTCCTCTATCCTCTCAATCTGGGCGCACCCTATGGCCGCCTGCATGTTGGTCAGGCGGAAATTCCAGCCGCGGGTCTCGTGCCTGAAACGCTCCATTTTGCCGAATCCAAGATTCCTGAGCAGGCAAAGCCTGTCGAAAATACCGATGTCGTCAGTAAGGACCATCCCGCCTTCGCCTGTGGTTATGTTTTTGTTTGCGTAAAATGAAAAGGCCGAAACGTCGCCCATTGAGCCGCACCTTTTCCACTCGCCATGCACAAGGCACTCGGAGCCATGAGCCTCCGCCGCATCCTCGATGACTTTGAGCCCGGATTTCCTTGCCAGATCAAGGAGCGGCTCCATATTTACGGGATGTCCGTAAATGTGAACAGCCATGACGGCGCTTGTTCTGGAATTTATCCTGCCCGCAACCTGATCGACATCCATGCAGCAGGTAAGGGGATCAGCATCCACCAGAACAGGTTTCAGGCCATTCCTCAGAATCGCCTCCACACAGCTGACTATCGTGAAGGACGGGACTATGACTTCGCTTCCCTCCGGCAGATCCAGAGCGGCAAGGGCGAGTATGAGCGCCGTCGATCCGTTGCTGACGCCCGCTCCGTATTTCCTTCCGCAATATTCCGCCCAGCTCCTTTCAAACCGTTCAAGATACTTTCCTGCCGATGAAATCCAGCCCGTATTCAGGGCGTCCATGGCATAGCCGCGTTCCCTGCCGGTAAGCAGGGGTTCGTTTACCGGAATCATAATTGGTTTTCCCCCCGGAAAATACTGTCAATTACGGCCATAAGTCCGTCGCTCACGCTTTGCCAGCCGAATTTCTGGCTCTCCTCAAGAGCCTCTTTCGAGAGCCTGTCCCACAGCTCGGAATCGTCAAGCAGCCTGAGAATTATCGTGCTGAGGCCCTTTTTGTCGTAAAGATCCGCTGTCATATATCCCTTCATGAAGGCCGTGCCGAACATTTGAAGGTTGTACGCCGCCACCGGTATCCCTGCGGCCATGGCCTCAGTTACAGGCAGGCTCCACCCGTTTTCATGTCCAGGGCATATGTAGATCCTGCTCGATTTAATGACTGAATAAACGTCCTCGTTTCTGGGCACAAATCCAAAATAGGTTATGTTGTTCAAAAGCCCCATCTCCCTTATCCGCTTTCTGTAATCATTCATCAGCGCCTCGGATGCACCGCCGATAATGGCGAGTCTCGCCTCCTTTCTGACGCCTGCAATCATCTTCCAGATATCCAAAAGGTCGTAAACGCCCTTTGTATAGGTCAGTGTTCCGACATGCACGGCATCAAACCTGTCGCTTGACGGCCCCACCTGCCTGATGGATGAGATATCGACTCCGGCATTTGAAACGCTCACCTTTTCCATGGGAAAGCCAAGGCTCCCCAGATCCTTCAAGGATCCTACCAAGGCCGAGACTGCGTCGCTGTATTTTTTTATGTAGAAAAAACCCGTGCGCTGCGCCAGAAAAGAAAAGAGATTATAGAAAACATTTCCCCTTCGCCTGTGCGGCGGTTTATTCACGTGATATATCCTGGCGATCCATCTTGCATGCATATGTTTTCTTCTCACCCATGCCGCAGGCAGCGCGTCAGGAAAGAGATCGCTTGACGTATAAATAAGACATGGCCCTTTTTCCGCTGAAACCAGCCTGTCCAGGAGAAAAACGGCATAAATCATCCTCGCAATATACTTCAAAGGTGCAAAAACAAGGTTTTCACTCCCCTTGAAAAAAATCTCGGGAACTGTATGAAACTCAGCTTCAGCTCCAAGAAGTTTCCAAGTATCCATACCGAGTTTTCCCGTGATGACATGCAGATCGTATTTCCCTTTCCAGAATTTTGCTATCTGCGGAAGCACAATGTCGCCCCCGCTGATCACCGATTTGAAAAGCAGCGTATTTGCCAGAACAAATATTTTCATAAGCCTCGGTTGTTTTCCTTCCTATATTTTTCCGATCCTGTAGCTTCCGTCCCTGTTGACCCTTCTGATTACAAGGCCGCTTTGATAATACTCCCCTGTTCGATGGAGAGTGATCTCAACATCGAGACAGGCTGCCCTTTCAAGCAAAAAATCGATCCTGAATTCCGCAAGACCTTTCGGGTCAATTTCACTTTCCTTTATCAGACGTTCGCCTATGACAGATTTCCCATTCACAGCCCTTATTCTGAAAAGATCGCCATTTCCACTCCCCGTCCTTGGGCCCTTTGCCCCGAGCCTGAGCGACAGCGAATATTCCCCTGACTCAAGAGGAAACCCCGGCCCTTTGGACATCAGGACCCCGCCGATTCCTTTATAATTGAGATGTCTGACAGATCCGGACTGGCTCACGTCTGCCCCGGTCACCCTTATATCCCAGACATCCGAGCCAAGCTCGCCGACATCAATCACAAACTCTTTTGGCCATACAATCCGCCTGAATTTTTCATGATCAAATCCTTCGACGCCTGATATCCTGAAAATATCAACCGTGGAATCCGAGGCGATTTTGCTTAGCCCCTCCGCCCCGAAAATCCTTCCGGTGTCAAATTTGTCCTTATGGACGACAAGATATCTGACCCCTATCGAGCGAAGTCTTTTTGCGATATCGCCATCGGGTTCATTGAGATGCAGGCTCCTTGCGAGCCTGGAAATCGTTATGCCCAAATCTCCGTTGTACGATACGCCTCCATTCAGGATCTGTTTTTTATGAACCACCCTGGACAGGTAATAGCCATAGTCGCTCTCCGGATTTGCCACGAGAGGATGATTGAACGGCAATTCCAGGACCATGCCGTCCGGCTCGTCAGCCAGGACACGATATGCGTCAAACGCCGGCATCGCACTCACAGGTATCTTTCCCAAAAGACCCGCATACTTTTTTCCGGCAACCTCTTTCATTGCGGCCTTTGAGATGCCAAACAGCCCCGCAAACGCGAAAAACA
>JADFZC010000464.1 GCA_015232735.1 Oligoflexales bacterium
GAGAGACCACCGAGCGGTGTTTTATTCAACTAAGGCATATCATCATGGACAAAATCCTGGAGACAGATATCAAGACCCCTTCCCTGCCTTCGGCGGGGGCGGCTTTGGACGGTGATTTTCTGCGGGACCTTCTGAAAGCGTTTCACGAACGATTCGAGGAATCGTCGCCGGACGGAATCCTGGCGTGGAATGCCGCCGCAAGCGCCTTGGAGCTGGCCTTGACGGAATGCTGGCTGAAAGAACATGAAACAGGTTTCGACGCTGTAATGCCCCCCCGAAAGCGGATCATCAGCTACTCCGGAATCATCTCTTCAGGCGCCATCCAGTCTGTTGGGAAAATGGCCGAAAGATTACGGGATAATGGAATAAGACAGATTAAAATGAAGGTTGAAAATGCCCGGGATGCCGAAAAGGTCGCACTGGTAAGAAAGATATTTGGAAAGGACGCATCCCTGCGTCTTGATGCGAACGGAGCCTTCAGCAAGGATAACGCGATTGACTTCATACGGTCCGTGGAGGAATACTCCATTGACGCCATTGAACAGCCTGTCCCGCGTGGCGAGGCCGGCGAACTCGCTCAAATCAAATCCCAGTCCCCTGTTCCCGTAATGGCTGATGAATCCCTGATAACAATGGATGATGCTATCAATCTTGTCAGTGGCAATGCGTGCGATCTTTTCAACCTTAGGATCACAAAATGCGGAGGTATTCTTCCGGTATTGCAGATGGCTGAGATGGCAAGGCATGCAGACATCGGAGTACAGCTTGGATGTCTTGTCGGGGAAACAGCCATTTTGTCGGCTGCAGGAAGGTTTCTGGCGGCCCACTGCACCGATTTTCGGTTTATAGAGGGATCGTACGGACCTCATCTTCTGTCAGACGACATCTCGAAGGAAGCGGTCGGATTCGGCTTTGGAGGCGAGGCCAGACCACTTTCCGGTCCAGGATTTGCCATCAGGGTATCAGAGGAGAAGCTGATCAGGTACGCGACACAAAAAGAAATTCTCGGGGAAAGGCAAAACGATGAACCCATTTCTTAAATCGGTTCTAAAATTCAAAGGATCCTTTCTGAAAAGCGAATTCGACCGCGTAACAGATGATCCGAGGTATTTTCAGGAAAAGCTTCTCTTTGATATTTTAAAAAAAAATCGAAATACCCGATATGGCCTGAAATACGATTTTGGCGCAATCCGTGATCTTTCCGCGTTCAAAAAAAATGTTCCCATAATCACATACGAGGATATCACAAGCCATATTGAAGACCTGAAAGCGGGCAAAACAGGAATATTGACGCGCCGCGAACCGTTCATGTTCAACCTGACAAGCGGAACCAGCGCCAGCCCGAAATTCATCCCGATCACTGCTTCCATGCAGAAAAAGACCTCCAGTTTGCTGATCCAGTGGCTTTATCGTGCGCTTTCAGACCATCCCGGTTTTCTCGATGATGCCTGTCTGTGCGTTGCCAGCGCCCCTGTCGAGGGACATACCGTATCGGGAAAGGCCTTTGGAAGCGCATCAGGGGAAATCTATAAAAGCCTCTCCTTTGCCTTGAAAAACAGCTATGCATTCCCATCTCCGGTTCTTGATGTCAAAGACTATGAATTGAAATACGCCCTCATGGCAAGACTTGCGCTCGGCAGAAATGTCACCTTTGCAGCCACACCGAATCCAATAACCCTTGTGCAGATTGCAAAAACAATCATCAGATATCATGATGAATTTATCCACGCTATCAGGAAAGGCGTCATTTTCAGCCATCTTGACCTTTCCACGCTCAACTGTTCAAAGACGGTAATGGACTTCTTGCGGACTCCGCTTGAACCCGATCCGGGAAGATCGGATTTTCTCCAATACATCGCTAAGAACCCGCAGGATTTTCTGCCTTCGCGCTACTGGCCTTCGCTTAAGCTCATAGGCTGCTGGCTCGGCGGAAGCATGGGATACCAGATCGATCAGCTGAGAGATTATTTTGGATCGGAAGTGCCTGTTCGGGATCTTGGCTACCTCGCCAGTGAGGGATGCATGTCTTTACCGATCACAGACCACACTTCCTCCGGGGTACTGGCAATACTCAACCAGTACTATGAATTCGTCAAGGAGGAGGATTATGAGAATAAGACGCCCTCCACCCTGGGATGTCATGAACTTTCAAAGGGGAAACAGTATAAGATTCTGCTTACAAATGATAACGGACTTTACAGGTACGACATTCTCGATATCATTGAAGTCACTGACTTCCACCGGAACACGCCGGTAATCTCATTCATCAGAAAAACAAGGGACATTTTAAACATTACAGGAGAGAAACTTCACGTAAACCACTTTATCCATGTCTTTGAAAAGATCAAAATGGAAACCGGTGTCTGCCCTTTGCAGTTCCGTGTCGTCCCTGAATTCGAACGCCTCAGGTACCATATTTTCCTTATGTTTGAGAAAGACATCTCTTTTGAAAAAATTCAAAATGACTTCATTGGCAGAATAGACTTCAATTTGACAGACGTGAATATCGAATATCGGTCAAAGAGATTATCAGGAAGGCTTAATCCCCCATGTTTTCATATCATGGCCTCTGACTGGGAGGAAAACGTCAAAAAGAAATTCTATGAATCGAAAGGCCGTGATATCCAATACAAATGGAGCGCAATGTCGCCGGATTTTCAGGAAATTGACAGAGACCATATTCAAAGATCGATAGGAGTATGATGCAATATTCGAGAATTAAGCAATAAGATTTTCCCAGAACCGGTTTCATGTTTTCAAATACGAAAAAACGTATGACCTTGTTCCATAACATCCTGAAACTGTTTTTGCAGAATTCTTACGCCAATTCTTTCCTTTGCAGATTTGTTCCGCCACATTGAAAAATACCTCGGAAAACCTGTTTATTAATAACTGTTTTTATTATTTTAATTTACATAAATTTAAATTCCTCAAAAAATACTTTGATATAAGTAATCCAATTAATTTTTTTGTAAGTATCTTGGAAACTGTGTCAGAGTTAGGAAAAGTAATTTCGTTTACTTTTCGTTTATTTGGCAATATTTTTGCGGGTGAAGTATTGTTAATAGTTATATCGGGCATTAGTATGGGGATAGCCACTCTCCCCTTTTATGGATTGGAAATTTTTATCGGATTTATCCAAGCATTTGTCTTTTTAATGTTGACCACTGTCTTTATAAATTTAGCAATTAATACGCACCATTAAAAAATATGGAGAATTTAGGAAT
>JADFZC010000465.1 GCA_015232735.1 Oligoflexales bacterium
AAATAAATACAAAATAGTGAGATTAATGCTACCCCGAATTATTTATCTGGAATACCATAGCACCGGATAGGCTACTGAGCATTGAAATCTCCTCTAATGAACTCATTTATCATTAATGGATTTGAAAACCGTGCCAGTTGTGCTATAGAATGTTTTCGTTCAATTCCATATAAAATCAATTTCTCAATATTTATGGAGCATTTAAATGACTATTGAATATTTTGCCGAGTTCATTGGGACCGCACTGCTTGTGCTTCTGGGAAACGGCTCTGTTGCTAATGCCACCTTAAAACAGACAAAAGGCCAAAATGCCGGAATGTTTTTTATTGCGGCCGGATGGGGCCTCGCTGTTTTCATAGGAGTTGTTATCTCGCAAAAATACAGTGGAGCTCATCTCAACCCAGCTGTCACTCTAGGTCTGGCTTTTTCAGGCCTCTTCCCTTGGGAGAAAGTTGCGCCTTTCATCCTCGTCCAAATTTTGGGAGGTGCATTTGGCTCCCTTCTCGTCTGGACTCAATACAGAGACCATTTCAACAGGACTGAAGATCAATCTTCAATCCTGGGATGTTTTTCAACTGTCCCTGCAATCAGAAACATTCCTGTTAACCTTTTTTCTGAATTCATCGGCACGTTTGTATTGATGCTCACAATTTTTAACATCAAAGACCCGGAATTTCTATTTGATGAAGCAAGCGCAAAAATAGGAATGGGTTCTCTTGGCGCGCTGCCTGTTGCTCTTCTTGTAACCTCTATTGGTATATCACTTGGTGGAACAACCGGTTATGCAATCAATCCGGCCAGAGATCTGGGGCCAAGAATCATGCATGCTTTACTTCCAATAAAATTGAAGGGAGACAGTGACTGGTCATATAGCTGGGTTCCCATAGCAGGTCCCATCCTTGGAGCGATCGCTGCATATGCTGTGATGAAAATTTGGGATCCTATCAGTATTATAAGCCTTTAAGAGCCTGTCTAAAAGAATAGTACATCGCCCTTTTCAGCAGAATGCTTGTCGTCCTCACTCTTGTCCTTATCGTTAACTTCCTTGGTATTATCAAATTCAAGTACTTTACCTACTTCCAAGTTCTTTTCCTTTGCATTTTTAAAACCGCTTCCACTCTTTTTTAAATCCTGCTCAGCATTCTTTGACAATTCCGGCGCTGTTTGTGTGACAGTATTTGGCTGGATTCCCCTTATGGATGAACCCATCGGCATTTGACCACTTATGGGCTGTTGAACCGCTGCAGAAGAATTTGCCACATTCCTATTATCCACCAGAATAAGATCGAGTTTTGAAATCATTGATTCTGCAAGAGCGCTTATCTGTTTGACAGGCTCGATTGCCGCCTCTATTTCCTGACGGGTAATATCCTGGAACTGCAAACTTAATATTATTTGATCGATATTATGTGCAACGCTCTCCGAACTGACCACGGAACTATCGACCAGTTTTGAGAAAATTTCTGTCGATTCCTTGGCTGATTCCAAAAGCGATGCAACGGCCTGATTAGCGCTTTCCTTCTTGCTTTCAGTCTTGACAAGATTATCCCTGAGCGACTTTGAAATCGCTTCCACCGAAGCATTGACTTTACCAACAATCTGCGTAATGTCATTTGAAGCTTGATTGGTCCTGTCGGATAACTTTCTCACTTCTTCCGCCACTACACTGAACCCCCTGCCGTGTTCACCGGCCCTTGCTGCCTCAATAGCAGCATTTAATGCCAAAAGGTTTGTCTGGTCGGAAATATACTGGATATCTTCCGTAATCTTGTTAATTGTAGCGGTATTGACTAATATTGCCTCAATTGATTGGGAATATCCCATATTGAGACTGCCATTTTCTTCCAGCATCTCCATCATTTCCTTTAACAGCTTCAAAGCATTTGAAAGCACCGAAGACAATGAAAGATTTCCTTTTTCATCTACACCGGTTGTTTTTTCCCCGCCGGAAAACTGTTTGTTGATTTCATTTGATTCTGCCAGATGTTCCTGTGCTTTCTCATATATGAACCTTACTTTGTCTCCAATCTGGATAGCCGAGGTTTCCGTATGCTCGATGACAGATGACATTTGCTGTTTTATTCTTGGAATAAGCTCCAAAATACTTCTAAGAAGACCTCCAAGTACGGTAAGATGCTGATCCTTTTCCGCATGAAACTCTTCAAGCTGTATAATTCTATCATTTAAAGACGCAATTTTTGTTTCATTTGCCTCTTTGTGGAAAATGGTCTCTTTTGAAAGTCTTTCATGATCGCCAGCCAACTCAGCATATTTTCGCATTGACTCCGAAAGCTTCTTTTTTTCTTCCAATTTTTCACTTTCAGATTTAATTAATTTTTCCTTTAAATCGCTGATTTTGGCTTCGAGCGCACTTTTGTTGGCATCAAACTCCTTTTGAATTTCCTGTCTTATCAACAAATTATCGTTATCATCGCTGCTTGCCCTGACATTTTTCAGGTAATTAATCTCAGATTTGAGCTGATCGATTTCTTCATCGCGCTCAACGGTACCTTCCCTCGGCTGCTTTGACAGAAAAGCTATGTATACAGTCATTACCCATATTAATAATCCTAGGCATGGAAGTACCGCGGGATGAAACTCAACAAAAGGATTAAGGGCGATAGCAACAGCGGGTATGGTAGCCCAGCCAGCAATAATATAAGCGTCTTTAGTAAGTCTAGGCATTTTAAATCCTCTGTATTGAAGACATGTGTGTTTGTTCCTTTTCACTTAATATGAAGATCGGTTATTGACTGTTTTTCTTTAAGAAAAGAATCTTCAGCAAACCGTTGCGGATTTTGTATATGTGCATTTTATTTCAGAACAACGTCATTTTTTGCTTTTTTATCATCTATTCCACAGGTCTTCCAAAACTGTTTTGCTTTTGTCGAGCCTTTTTTTGGCATATTTGACTTCAGGAAGATCGGAATCCCCCTTTTCGATAATCATATTCCAAACTTTAATGGCCATATCATTTTCATCATTTGTTTTAAGTTCTTCAGCCAGTGCCCAAAATATCCCGGCCGTAATTTTATCAATCACCAAATAATTCCTTTCTAGATACTTTTTCGCCAAAGAAGCCGGCTCATCCTTGAAAATTTCAAATTCGAGCTGAAGCAGGGAATAGGAACAATTTGTCTCAAATCTGATCACTTCCGGCAGGTTTCTCGATATGATTTCACTGAATTTTTTCTTATACTCTGACACATCGAGTTTTGCATAAGGG
>JADFZC010000030.1 GCA_015232735.1 Oligoflexales bacterium
AGGCACAGGATAAAGAATTCCATTTCATTGAGTTGACCCCTAAAACGCAGACGGTATCGCTTTGGGGCAGGATTCTTCTCGTCGTAAGCAGAAAGGACGAACTGCCCGTAAGAGAGGAGTATTATGACGAGAAAAACAACAAGGTCAGGGTTCTAGAGTTCAAGGATGTGAAGATTCTGTCGGGAAGGAAAATGCCTGCGACAATGGAATTGACTTCTATCGGCAAGAAGAAAAATAAAACGATAATAAGGTATGTCAAGGCGGATTTTAATATAAAACTGTCTGACGATACTTTCACGCAAAGGAACCTGACAAGGCAGAGATAAGTCGTATTATGCTACTGATCAAACTGGCATTTCGCAATCTTTTCAGGCAAAGGAGGAGAACTGTTCTGACGGGAGCTTCCCTGATAGTGGGATTTGTCTTCCTTTCAATGTCAATCGCCGTAATGCATGGTTCATACAATTCCATAATCGAGATGTTTACAAAAAGCTATGTAGGCCATGTCCAGGTTCACAGGAGAGGGTACCTTGAAAAGCCTTCCATCAGCAAAAGTATGGATGATCCGTCCAGCTTTATTCAAGCCTTAAGGAAATACAGGGAAGTGGAGGAGATTTCCACGAGAATCATGTCGCCGGCGCTCGCATTTTCCGGGATAAAGACGACTGGCGTGAAAATAATCGGAATCGATCCGGTTAATGAATCCAGGGCTACTTCCATAAGAAACAAGATAAAAACCGGCCGATATCTGGAAGGAAACGGCAGGATGGAAGTAATCGTCAGCAATTCCCTCTCCGAGATTCTAGGTCTTTCGCTCGGCAGTGAGATCACCCTGATTTCTCAGGGAAGGGATGGATCGATTGCAAATGATATTTTCAAAATTGTAGGCATAATGGACAAGGGTAACGATGCCATGGAGAGAAACCATGTTTATATGGATATAGAAAAATCCAGGGAATTTCTCAGCATGGAGAAAGGTGTCCATGAACTTGTGATATTGCTGAAAAACCAGTCTCTGGCTATGGAAATCTCGAAGAGGATAGCAAAGGATATCGATGGGGAAAGATATGAGGTGAATCCCTGGATGGATATAGAAAAATCGTTTTATGACTCAATGAAGGCTGATCTCAGGGGGCATTCCATATTCCTTGGCATCATAGTGTTTATAGTGGTTATCGGAGTCATAAATGCCGTTCTTATGAATATTATGGAGAGATCACGGGAGTTCGGCGTGATGAAAGCGCTTGGGACAAGACCTTTCGATATTTTTGCCGTTATCGTTCTTGAGTGTTTCACTTTGTCACTCATATGCTCAGTTATAGGTATTGCCGTCTCCGTTCCCCTGAATTATTATCTATCCATTCGCGGGATAAGCTATCCAGTAGGCTTTGACATAGGCGGTATCACAATGGACAGGATGGTAGCCGAGGTCAACCTTAAAACGGTGCTCATTCCCGCGGCGGATATAATCCTGACAAGCGTCCTGTTCTGCATGATTCCAGCGTCACGCGCGGCCAAAATTGCGCCGATAAGAGCCATGAGGTAGTAAAAAGTATGACGCTCATTAAAATGGCCTTTAGAAATATCTTCAGAAACACCCGCAGGACACTGTTTATCAGTATGATCATATCTCTTGGACTTTCGGCGCTAATTTTCATGGATGCCCTCATGCTGGGAACAATGGATAATATGGTGGGGTCCTTGACATCCACTCTCATGGGCGAGGGGCAGATCCACAGGCGCGGATTTTTACAGATCCTTGAGGTTGAAAAGACGATAAATGGGCATGAAAGGATTATCGGGGATCTCAGGTCAAGCAGCGATATCAAGGCTTTTGCCAGAAGGGTCTTGTCATATGGGATGGTGTCATCTCCTTCAAATTCGTCCTCCGTGGTACTGTACGGAGTCGATCCAATCGAGGAAAAGTCCGTTTCAAGAATAAGCCTCGCCGTTACATCGGGGACATACGACTGTCTCGGCGGAGAGAAGATGGTTCTTATTGGTGAAAAGCTTATGAAGTCGCTTGAAATCTCGATCTCCGACAAAATAATAATTACGATGGTAAAGGCCGGCAGCGGTGAGATATCACAGGATCTTTACCGGGTTGGGGGCGTATTCAAATTCGGTGCGGATGAAATCGATCAGAATTTGATATTCGCCAATATAAAGGATGTACAAAGAGGGCTGGGTGTGGGTGAAAATATACATGAAATAGCCTTCAAACTGAATGGCAGGGATAGGCTCGACAATACGGAAAATCCGCTTTGGAAAAGGTTGTCAGATGGTGAAAATGAGGCGCTCAGCTGGCGCGGACTGGCACCCCAGCTTGATGTTGCCCTTGAGATGAGTTCGTATGCCATATGGATTGTAGGCATAATACTTTTCATAATAATAGCGTTCAGCATCATGAATACCCTTTTCATGTCAATTTATGAGAGAATGTTCGAGTTTGGCATCCTCAAGGCTATCGGAACAAGGCCCCTCTCCCTGTTCAGTCTGATTTTGCTTGAGGCATTTTTCTGCGGTCTTTTAAGCGTGGCAATGGGGCTTGTGCTCGGATATGCTCTGACATATATATTCTCCATCGTTGGAATTGATTATAGGGGAACGGAATTTCTGGGTGCTTCGATTACTGAAAAGATATTCACTGTATTAAAGCCATACCAGTTTGTTAAATATCCTTTGGTAATCATTATATTTACAGTAGTTTCAGCAATATATCCGGCTATTGTCGCCGCGGGCATCACCCCGAAGAAAGTGATGCATGACGGTTAGGAGATGTCATGATTGAGATTAGGAAGATTTCCAAAATATACGGCAACTCGGATCTTATTGTAAAAGCGGTTGATGAGGTGACCCTCGATATAACCCAGGGCGAATTTACAGCAATCGTTGGTCCCTCCGGTTCCGGTAAAACCACTCTGCTCAATATGATTGGCGGGCTGGACGAGCCCTCATTCGGATCGGTTGCCCTTAATGGAAGGGAGATCCAGAAGATGAGCGGAAGGGAACTTTCAGATTTCAGAAGAGATAACATTGGATTTGTTTTTCAGTCCTATAATCTTATTCCGGTCTTGAATGTGGCGGAGAACATAGAATATGTAATGCTTCTTCAGGGAGTGCCTAAAAAAGAGAGGGAAAACAGGGTGTCTCAGATACTGCTGGAAGTTGATTTGATTGGAAAGGAGAAAAGATATCCCAGGGAACTCTCCGGAGGACAGCAGCAAAGGGTTGCTGTTGCGAGGGCTCTTGTCGCAAGGCCGCAAATTATCCTTGCGGATGAACCCACGGCGAATCTCGATTCAAAAACCGCAACCGACTTGATAGAAATGATGAGAAAACTTAATAAGGACAGAATGGTTACTTTCGTATTTTCCACCCACGATTTAAAAATCATGGACAGGGCCAAAAGGATCGTTTACCTGAAAGATGGAAAAATAGAAAAAGATGAAAGACATTGATGCTCAGAGCAGTGGAGATCATTTCATATCCTCAGTTGGAGGGAGGACTGCTTCCCTGGTTTTTATTATTATATTGATTTTATTATCTTTGGTTCAATTTCCCCGAAATTCGAGGTCTGAGGTTTCCTTTCAGGGATCAGCCAAGGCCGGCGGATCTTTTTATGAACCTGAGGAAGGGAGTTCTTCGTCATTTCTAGATACCTGTGCGAGGGGAAGGGTTTTTTATAAAAATGATGACAAATTTTCTTCCGAGGCCGTGTATGAGGTTTATCCGGCATACAGAATAAAAGGCGATCAGACAGTCGGCGATGAAGTCGCCCGCGATTACAGGATATCGGACTTGAATCAAAAAATTCATCCTCCGTCATCCGATTCTGACAGTCGTTTCAGAGCATACCAGAACCTTGACAGGCTTAATATGAGTTATGGCTTTGAATCGATGGATTTGAGCATTGGACGTCAGGCTGTTTCGTTCGGAACTGCCAAGACTATGAGTCCAAATGATGTAATACTGCCGTTTTCGATGAATGCCATCGACAAGGAATACAGGGACGGCGTTGATTCGATACGAATGCGGATTCCCCTGTCGACTCTTTCAGGGATCGATCTGGGGGTGATTTTTGGCAAAGATTTCAAAAAAGAGAATGGAGCCGGCTTTGTAAGATCAAAATTCAATATCAATAAGATTGACTTGACCTTGTCTTTTGTCAATTTCAAGGATAATGCCCAAGGGGGCATGGAGATTGGAACACAGATGGAAGGGGCTTCATTATGGATTGACGCAGCCCATACAAGACCCAAAGGGGATGATGAATTTGCCAGGTTCACCTTTGGCGGCGATTATAGTTTCAAGAATGATTTGTATCTGGCACTTGAATATCATTATAACGGAATAGGAAAGGTTTCGAGGAAGGACTATCTTCTGAATGCCCTTTCAAGGAAGGCCTATAGGGACAAATATGTTTTTCTGCTGGCAAGGGATTATGCTTCAATCATATTCTCATATCCCGTACATCCTCTTTTTTCCTTCAGCGGAACCTTTATGAGTAATCTTGATGACTCATCGTCGCTCCTGTCAGTCAAGGGCGAGTATAATTTCAGGGAGAACTGGTATCTCAATATCGGTTCTGTCTCAGGCTTCAAAGGCGGC
The DNA here is from genome assembly GCA_015232735.1 of Oligoflexales bacterium. The sequence goes on from JADFZC010000030.1 coordinate 4,612, forward strand.
TCATCCGGCAGTGAATTCGGTGAATATGGGAAGGTTCATTACGGAGAGGTCAAATATTATTTTTAGGTATAGTCTTCAAAAAAAAGACGCACCCCAGGCCCTCTTTCAAAAATTTTTGACAAATGTCTGTAGCCTAACCCCTTTTGAACGTTTATAACCTGATAGTGTCTGGACTGTTTTGATTCTCCAGGACATGACGGTGGAAAATCCCGTTTTTGGAGTTGTTATGTACAAGCTTTGCTTTTATGTCCCGCCGGAAGATGCCGAAAATGTCAAGACAGCGCTCTTTAATAAGGGTGCCGGCAAAATAGGGAATTATGAATGGTGTTCTTTCGAAACCCCGGGCGATGGCCAGTACAGGCCTCTCGAAGGCAGCTCGCCATACAGGGGCGAGCCAAACAGACTTGAAAGGGTGAAGGAACTAAGGGTCGAGATGGTTTGTGAGGATCACCTGATAAGGGAGGTTGTAAAAACACTTTTGGAGGTCCATCCTTACGAAACTCCCGCCTACGATGTGGTAAAATGCGAAAAGTTCGATTCATAAGCCGACATTAATCCGCGTTCTGAAACCCCTGGATTGAAAAAACTGCCTTATCTCCTCAGCCCTTTTTTTGTTTCTCGGGGTATCGGAAACAGGATCATGAAATTCGAGCATCCTGTTCTCGATACCTCTTCGCCTGTATTTCTCCTCGGCGTACCTGTGGTAAGGCAGAAGATTCACTTCGGACACGGAAAGTCCCTCGGACAAAAGAAAATGAGCCGTTTTTGAAATATTCTCTTCAGTGTCGGTTATTGACGGAATCAGCGGAATTCGAGCTGACACCCTTTTTCCATTTCTGCACAAAAACTTGAGATTGTCGAGGATGATTCCGTTATCCCGTCCGGTATACCTCCTGTGCAATGAGTTATCAATAAGTTTAAGGTCGTACAGAAAAAGATCCACATGATCCATGATTCTTTCAAAGACAGATCCGTCGGCATAACCCGACGTGTCAAGACAGGTATGGATCTCAAGTTTCCTGCTCCTTACAAGAAGCTCGCAAAGAAAATCCGGCTGCATTGTGGGTTCTCCGCCGGAAAAGGTGACTCCACCCTTTGACTCCTCATAAAAAATGGTGTCCTTTACAACCTCCCTCATGACCGATTCCACAGACATGATCCCAGCGCGAAATCCGCGATGATCCTCACTTCCCTCCCGGTCCATCTGAGGCTTCATGCCTTCCGGATTATGGCACCAGATGCAGTCGAGCGGGCAGCCTTTCAAAAAAACCGTCGTACGGATACCTGGTCCGTCATGAAGGGAAAAACGTTGAATGTTGAACACCGCTCCGGACGGCGAACCTTCCGTTTCCCTTTTGTTACTATTTTGTGATGATTCCGATATCAAAGTTCCCTGTCCCCCCAAAAAAGTCACCTTTCCCGTTTTCTACGGCAATCAAATATATCCGCCCTTCAATGTCAATATAAACATTCCTGCAGGATGGATTTTTCATGCCAGATATGGTATCAGTTTCAGTAATTGTGAAATGAGCCCAATAATGTCGGTTGATTACAAGACTTTCAAGGAGGTTGTCATGTCTGAACATACTCAATACAGGTTCCCCAGGGGGTTGACTTTCGATGATGTCCTCCTTTTGCCGCGCCACTCCCAGATACTTCCAAGTCAAACGAACCTGGCAACTCGGTTTACAAGAAACATCAGCCTGAAGATGCCTCTCATCTCGGCCGCCATGGACACCGTAACCGAGTCGAAAGCAGCCATCGCCATGGCGGAATCCGGCGGAATAGGCATCATACATAAGAACCTCTCAATTGAAATGCAGGCAAGGGAGGTAAGGATCGTGAAAAAAAGCCAGGCAGGAATTGTAACCGATCCCGTAATAATATCACCTGACAATACGCTCGCCCAGGCCACCTCCATCATGAAGGAGGTCGGTTATTCCGGATTTCCAGTGGTTGAAGACGGGAGGCTTGTCGGCATTCTCACCAATAGGGACATCAGGTTTGAGCAGGATATGAACAAACGGGTGAGAGAGGTTATGACAAAGGAGGTGATTACTGCGCCGGGCGGCACAACGCCTGAAGAGGCGATTAAGATCCTTCATAAAAACCGCATAGAAAAACTGCCTATCGTGGACCCCAGGACACACAGGCTCGAAGGAATGTTTACAGTGAAGGATATTTTAAAATCCGAGGTCTCCCCAAACGCCTCGAAAGATTCGATGGGAAGGCTCCTTGTCGGCGCCGCAATCGGGGCTTCCGGTGATTATCTGGAACGGGCCGGACAGCTGCTTTCGGCCGGAGCGGACGTCCTCATCGTTGACACGGCTCACGGCCACAGCCAGGGCGTCATCGACGCAGTCAAAAACGTCAAAAATGAATTCAAAAAACATAATTTTGATTTAATTGCCGGGAATGTCGCCACCTCGGATGGAACCCTCGCTCTTATAGAAGCCGGCGCTGACGCCGTCAAGGTGGGAATAGGCCCCGGAAGCATCTGTACAACCAGGATTGTCGCGGGAGTTGGAGTTCCCCAGCTCTCTGCTGTCATGAACTCCTCGGCGGCTGCAAAGAAACACGGCATTCCCGTCATTGCCGACGGCGGCATCAAATTCAGCGGGGATATTGTAAAGGCGCTGGCCGGCGGCGCGGAGACAGTCATGATAGGGTCACTGTTTGCCGGAACGGAAGAAGCTCCTGGTGAACTGATAATTTTTCAGGGAAAGAGCTATAAGGAATATCGGGGTATGGGAAGCCTGGGCGCCATGCAGAAAGGGAGCAGGGACCGTTATTTTCAGGATGACATCTCGGATAAGGGAAAACTGGTTCCTGAGGGCATCGAGGGCAGGATAGCATACAGAGGACCTATGAAGAACACGATATTTCAGCTGATAGGAGGAGTCAGGTCGGCCATGGGATATCTGGGAGCCGCCAACATCGCTGAACTGCAAAACAGGGCGGAGTTTATCGAGATCAGTCCCGCAGGCCTGAGGGAGAGTCATGCCCATGACGTCTATATAACCAAAGAGGCGCCAAATTATAAATTGGACTGATCCTGAGTTTTACTTTGCGTGTTTGAAAATCATCAGAATTCAAATTGGAGGCGGATGTGACCACCGAAAACAGACCGGTTAATGAGGGGATCCTTGTACTTGACTATGGATCGCAATATACGCTCCTGATTGCCAGGCGCCTCAGGGAGTCAGGGATTTATGCTGAAATCATGGACGGCACAGGAAAATCGCCTCCGGATGGATTTCATTTCAAAGGAATCATCCTGTCCGGCGGACCTGATTCAACATGGGAAAAATCGTCAAGACAGCTTCCGGGCTGGGTCATAGGAAGCGAAAAACCAATCCTTGGCATCTGTTATGGAATGCAGCTTCTGGCGGAAAAATTCGGAGGCATGGTCAGAAGCGGCCACATCAGGGAATATGGCAAATCGGTTATTAAGATAATAGGTGATGTAAAGACCCCGGGCAGCCTCGTCTTTAATGACATCCCCGAAAGTCAGACAGTATGGATGAGCCACGGCGACGATGTTTCAAATATTTCGGATTCTTTTATTACCCTCGCCGCCTCTGGAGGGGGAGCCATTTCCGCCATATCCCATATCGAAAAACCGTATATAGGCCTTCAGTTCCATCCGGAAGTCCATCATACTGAATATGGCATAAGGATTCTCGAGAATTTTGCCAAAAAGATTTGCCTTGCAGGCGCCAACTGGCTTCCTTCGTCCATGCTGGATGCAACTATAAGGGGACTCGAGTCCACCGTCGAGGAAGACAGCAGGGTTTTAATGGCCATTTCCGGCGGCGTGGATTCCACGGTTGCCATAACGCTTCTTGCCAGAGCGCTCGGCACCTCTCGTGTGACAGGCGTCATGGTTGACAACGGTCTTCTCAGGAAGGATGAAGCGTTCAAAGTTGAAGAAAGGCTTAGAGCCATAGGAATAAAAGACCTTTCAGTTCTGAAAAAGGGCGAGGAATTTCTTTTGGCGCTTAAGGGAATAGTTGATCCTGAGGAAAAACGAAAAATAATAGGCCGGAAGTTCATTTCCATTTTTGAAGAATTTGCCTCATCAAGAGGAGGCTTCACTCATCTGGGTCAGGGAACTCTCTATCCGGACGTCATAGAATCAGCAAGCCACGGGTCCGGCTCAAAGGTAATAAAGAGCCACCACAACGTCGGAGGTCTTCCTGAGAGACTTAACCTAAAACTTTTGGAACCTTTCAGATATCTGTTCAAGGACGAAGTCAGAAAAATTGGTGAACAGCTTGGACTGCCGGACGACCTTGTCCATCGGCATCCGTTCCCGGGCCCCGGCCTCGGCGTCAGGATACTGGGCGAGATAACAGCCGACAAGATCAGGATCCTCCAGGAGGCGGATCATATCTATATAAATAAACTGAAAGAGGAAAATCTGTACCATCACGCATGGCAGGCATTTGCCGTCCTGCTTCCTGTCAAGTCGGTCGGCGTAATGGGAGACAACAGAACCTACCAGTGGACTCTCGCGCTGAGAGCGGTAACCGCAACGGATGGGATGACAGCAGGTGTCTCAAATCTGCCGATGGATTTCCTCGTATCGGTTTCAGACGAGATTGTCAGAAAGGTGGACGGAATAAACAGGGTTGTTTATGACATAACGACCAAGCCTCCTGCTACAATTGAGTGGGAATGATAAGAGCCTGTTGAAAAAGCCGGGAATCAAGGCGCGAGGAGGAGGAAAACCGGAGTTTACGCGCTGGTAAATGAGGATTTTTTAGGCGACGAGCAACGCCGAGTCATGGCTTTTTCAACAGGCTCTAAAGGACAGGGGGGAAGTCCCCTCCGTGACCGGAGGGGAAGGCACATCAATTATGCTCATGTGCATGTGGGTGCTGCTGGTTCAGCTGCCGCTTTTTTCACTGCTTTTTTCTTTTTGTGTACAGTTTTTTTCTTTGCTACTTTTTTCTTGGCGACTTTCTTCTTGACAACCTTTTTTGCAGCAACTTTTTTCTTGGGAGCGGCTTTTTTCTTAACGACTTTCTTCTTGGCTACTTTTTTCTTTGGGGTAGCTTTTTTCTTGGCGACTTTCTTTACAGCAGCCTTTTTCTTTGAAGTAGTTTTCTTTGCCATGCTAATTCTTCCTTCCAAAAAAGTTATTACATACGAACCGTGTTGGAGCAAAATGAAACAATGTTTCAACCTACTAATAGATATTCTAATTCATAGTTGCACCAAAGGGAAGAGCTGATTGTCATAAATTGCATTTATTCGTAATTTTTTTTTAGGCGAGCGCTATTTCGTTTTGCATATGTCGATTTCAGTGGAGGTGATGCCGGCATATACATCGCAAGCCTCTTTCCTGTTAGCCTCGGTCATCTCACCTTTGCTGTATCTTTCGGCCATCTGGCTTCCGACATTCTGCGCAATCTTTGCCGTAAGCTGCTCCTTCAACGCTTTTGAACCCGAATTAACACCGCTCTGACCAGCCGTCCCCGCACCGGCTGTCGCCATCTTGTTCCTCTTCTCGTTGATGGAATTGAGGGTACTCGTCACCTGTTCAGTCATGGAGGGAGGTATTCCCTTCATGCTTGTAAAAGCCAGACTGGTCGCCGTCAGGTCATTTATGATGGCAGTCAGCATTGAATCCCTGCTCTTCTGCTCATCCGTCGGAAATATTACGTCCATGACAGCTGAAAGTTCCCTCACCGCCTTCAGATAATCCAAAAAGCCCATGGATGTCTGTGCCTTTATGGCATCGCTTCTTCTGATAATATTTGCCCCCTTTCCTTCAGGATCGTACAAAACAATGGTTTTGAAAATGACGGCTTCCGTCAGATGAAGAAACGCCCATAGAAAGTGCGCCTTCCCCCTCGCATAGACCGTGTTTGATACAGGGTGGCAGTTGTCCGGAGAATGCCTTGGGTCTTCCGGAATCTTCACCTCCTCGATAACCAGCGGGCATATATGTCTTATGCCTGCTGTCAAGTGGGATATGATCGGAGTCCCGGCACTCCTGGCCAAGGTTGCGGTTTTTGGAAGAATGACAGGATATTCCTTAAACACTCCGGAATCCGGAGCTCCCTTGACAACCGACCCGTCAACCAGAACAACACTGTTGCCTTCAAGCGTGATACCGTCATACTCCGCCTGGGTAACACCAAGAAGATCATTAAGGTTGGATAACATTTCACTATTTGAACTTTCTTTTCCATCGGCCAGTAAAATATCTGCCTCTTCATGCAAAGTCTGACCTTTCTTGCTTTCAGTCTTATCCATCAGTTTTGAGGCCAGTCGAAACGGATCCATTCCTGCCATTGAAAAATGAACAAACCCCATCATAAGTGATCCCCTTTGATTCTGGGGGTCCAGTTCAAGAGCCATTTGAGCATAAGTCAAGGCGCCTTCGAAATCACCCTTGTCATATCTCATTTCTGAAAGGTTAAGAAGGTTCTCCACATCATTCATTCGCCCCAGGGATACCTTGGCAAGAGGGTTGGTTTCAGCCGAGCAGGCAAAAATCAGGATAGAAAGAAGGCTGAATGGAAAAAAAAGCCTGTTCATATCTTTTTTCATGTTCATCCTATGTTTTATATAGAGATAATCGCCGGTGCTTTTGCAGCCAGCCACCTGCCAGGATAACCTTTGACGCTTTCAGCGCCAAAATATCAATTTTCGACCTTGATAAGTTCTATTTCAAAAATCAGCTTCGCATTTGGAGGAATTATTCCCCCTCTGCCTCTTTCGCCATACCCAAGATCAGGCGGAACAGTGAGTTTTCTCTTTTCACCTACCTTCATGCCTTCGACTCCTTCATCCCAGCCTTTTATAACCTCCCCCCTGCCAAGATTAAAAGTAAATGGCAGATTCCTGTCGAGTGAACTGTCAAATTTTGTTCCATCCTCAAGGGTGCCGGTATAGTGGACTGTCGCTTTCATCCCGCTTTTGGCCACATCTCCATCACCAGGTTTGAGCACTTCAATTTTCAGACCGCTTGTACTGGTGGTAACGGCCTGCCCTTCCGGTTGTTGATTTTTATTTTCAGAACCACATTTGCAGGAATCCAGACTTAATGCAAGCGGCACCAATAAAAATAAGCTTCGAATAAACATCTCGTTCAACCCCCAAAAATTTAAAAAATGTAAAACTTTGGCATTCCAGATAAATGATTCAGTGAGAACGTAATCCTGAGCTTAAGCGGAGGATCCGTGCTAACCGGGATTCTTTGCCTAGGCTCAGAATGACGAACCCCGGAATATTAATCTGGAAAGCTATTGGTATTTATTATGATGTTATTTGAATATCTTTAAAAGACAAAACTTAAGCTCTAATCAACAAGTTCGACAAGCAAAATGGTGAAACTCCGGTCGGCATGATCGATTACGACAGGCAATGCCTCCGGTGCATGGCCCTTTACAAGAAAACCGTCTATCTTGATCCCCTTGAGAAGTATAAATTCCCTTCGACAGTCATACAACGGTATATCGTCCTGGAGATAGGATTTGGTTATTTTATGGATATCCTGATAGGAAAACCAGTTATCCTCATCGAAACCCATGAACCAGAGCGCCATGGCGTGCGAGCCCAGGAAACCGCTCTGATAACGGTCTGTGAACGCTGAAGCAATGTTGACGGCCCCCCTTGTGCAAATTGATCTGGAATATTTCATAGCCTTGCACAGAGATAACGCCTTTCTTGAAACCATTGACCTAAGCCTGTCGGAAGAAAGCGACTTTCCATTAATTTCATCATATCTTGGTACTTTGTATCTATATGCCCTTATGCTGAAACTTGAGGGGAGCACCCCCCTGAAACTCTCAAGGATCTGATCCGTGGATCTGATGCGGCATACAGCCATCCCCCTGTCCGCGGGAGAAGCCTCAAGTGTCTTGAAGCCAAAAAGGATCAATACTGCTATGAACACCCTCATGTCTTGTATCCACTTCCTTAAACTTGTGCATTACCTTCGTCCATATCGCCGAAATTCACCCCCTAGATTTCAATATGTTGTAAACAGATCCCTACTTGCGCCCCCCGCATTTTACACCGGCTATTCACATGACCGGTATACAGCTGAAAGCGAACGATACGCCACTGACATCCGCATTATCTTTTGCTGACAATTGAACTATATTCCCACAAGTCGCTTGGCTTTGGCCGCCACTACGCCATGGGTGTCCTGAATGTTAATAATCAAAAGAGACCCTTTTGTCAGATTCGTCAAAAAATTGTTTCCCAGGCTGTCAAGATTTCCATACACCTCATCACCAACATCTATATCCCCGGGAGACAGCTTGTGAAAAACAGTATACTCGCTCTTCTCTGTTCTTATCGCCCCCCGGTTTTTTTCCTGGTTTAGGAGTATCACTCTTCCAAGTGTATCCAATCTTTCTTCCATATAAAAAGGGGAGTTTTTATTTAAAAAACTTTTGCTCATTGGAAATTTGTTTGAAATATTTGGCTTCATATTTTTTCTCACCCAATGATTAATACAATGGACCATATTTATTAGCCGTATTTTTAACCTTGCCGGGAATTAACGTATAACGGAATAGAGTGAGTAAAAACAATTGGTGAAAATCTGCATTTTAATAAAAATCAATTAAAAGCGATTGATCTTTTGAAACCCAAGGGAAAGATCAGCGCCTGACTGTCAAACTTTAAACACACACTTTTTTCAAAAATGAATGACGTGACAATTAATTTTTAAGATGTGATCCATAAAATTTAATAAATTTGTAAATAGTTCTTGTGAAATGCTGATAATACGATAATATATTTCTCAGAGAAATCCTTTGTTCAGGAGAAAAGACAGATTAAGAGGGTGTCTGAAAACCCAGAGATCAAGACGCGAGGAGGAGGAAAACCGGAGTTTACATATTGGTAAATGAGGATTTTCCGACGACGAGTAACGCAGATATCTGGGTTTTCAGACAGCCTCTAATGGTTGCATGATAAATTCGGCAAGTGACACAGCGGTCGTGCAGCCCGCGGCTTTTTTGTTTTTAGACAGTGACTGGGAAAAAGTTTTTCAACGTAAACCCGGCCCTGAAGGACCGGGTGTCGAATCAGGAGAGGTTTAAAGCCTCT
>JADFZC010000466.1:0-3048 GCA_015232735.1 Oligoflexales bacterium
CAGATATCACATGCAAAAGCCATTTACTCTGGACAAAACAAAAGAAATCCTGTCGCAAATAGTAAATGAAAATTCAGTGATTTCAAAACACAATAAAGAGGACACGTCCTGCCGCCTGCCTGACTGATTCAAGTGTGTGCCGAGAATTTTAAAGAAAGGCGAAAACGCCTTTTAAAACGATTTATAAAACATAATCGCATCAACAGGAATGCTTGCATCCCCATGTTTTATGTATTTGGCCGAGGGAACACGGCCCGTTTCCCTGTATCCCTGAGATCTCCAAAGCGACAGTGAAGCTTCATTGTCACAAAAAACAAGATTGAAAAAAGCCGCTTTGAATCCGAGAACGGGTGCAAATCTTTCAAATGCGTCCGCCATTATCCTGCCGACGCCCAGGCGGCTTCTGCTTTCTGCTCTTACCAAAAAGCCTCCATTGCATATATGACGGCACCTGCCTGGAAAATTCGGTTTTATATAGAAGCAGCCGAGCGCCCTTGAGGTCTCTTCGGATTTCAACACGAAAGCGGCGTGGCTGAGGAAATAAGACTCGAATCCTTCCTCATTCAAAATCCTGTCCTGAGGATAGGTCCCTTCCTCAATCTCTTGATTGAGCATTTTCATACAATCTTCCATATCCTCACGGTTCTTTGAATCGAGCCAGTCTATCAAGACTTTTTGCCCGTTCCTGAGAATATGGCGAAAAGGGATCAATCCATTGCCAATAAGAAGCTGCCGGGCCGCCTCCCTGTCGAATGACTCCAATACATATGCGGACATTCCGTTGCTCCCTCAGCCTATAAGATCCATAAAGAGATCCTGTATGACAAGATCATGATGAATTTTTGACGATTTCAGCATGATGTCTGCTTTCAGGCATTTGTCCGTAAGTTCAAAAAACTTTGTAGACTTTGAACGTTTAACATAACTGACATAATTTTTTGCGACCTTGGCCGGCAGCCTCATCTTCGATGCGATCTCCTCTTCCGTGGCCCCATTTTGCAGCCATGAAACAACATTCATTGATTTTCTGATGTGTGAAGCTATCACTCCAAGAACCGGCAGTGCCGCATCCCTCTTCTTCAGCAAATCATTTAAAAGCGCCAGCGCCTGCTCCGATTTGAAAGACAAAAGCAGGGATTCAAGCTTGAATGCGTGTTCCTCGCGCAGCATGCCGATACTTTGGGCTATATCTTCGGAGCAAAGGCTTTTCTGGCAATCATGGAAAATAAGACTGAGTTTGATAATCTCGTTTTCCAATTTATAGAGATCCTCCCCAAGTGCCTCGATCAAAAGCCTTGAAGCCGAGGGATCAAGGGCTATGCCATATTTTTTTCCAAGTCCGGTTAAAAAAGCCGGCAGTTCAAATTGATTCGGCTCGAAACAGGGAATAAAAAAACACTCCAGCCTTTCAAGTTCTCTTTGGAGCTTTTGTGCCGGAGATTTGGACGGGATGCAAATCACAATATGGTTTCTCAGCGAGCGGGGCCCCGGAATGAGGGACAGAAGCTTCGGCAAGTCGCCGCTATCCCCGCATCTTCTTATAACATTAAGGCAGTGGGGTTCGAAAATCGACTCAAGTTCCCACATCTGGTTGAAAGATTCGTCGGCAAGGCTGGACGATTCGACCGCCGTAAAGCTGGAATTTTCCTTTTTCAACCACTTTTCCCTGAGATGCCTTATAGTTCTTTCCATAAGGTAGTCCGAGGGGCCAAAAAGGGCGACAAGACGCGGAATCTGTGTGACGTCATCCCTTGAGTTAATGTCAAACAGGCTTTTAATATAGTCTTTATAGGTCTGCTGTGCCTTCTGCATCTCAAGCTATCCTGTTTTTCAATGTCAAGAGTTCTCGATTCCAAAAATTTTTTCCACTGTCTTGTCAATCCTTGACGGCAAAAGTTCATTAAGCGTGACTTCACTGTATTCCTGTTTTATGGCCGCCGCCATAACTGCCCATTTTTTAAACACATTCTCGTCGCCAATCTCCTCGTACGCCTCTTTCACAATTGGTTTTAAACTTTGCAGTTGTTTGTTTAAAGATCTTGCACGCTTGTTTTTTTTCTGGCTCATGGTTCGAATTTGCTCCTTTTGAAAATCGGGGCGTATTTAACCACAATTTGGGAAGATTGGCAAACCGCATCAGTGACTATTTTTTGCGCACAGGCAGACTGCTTTGCACTATTTTTTGAAAAGTTTTTCAGCAAGTTCAAGCTGTTTTGACTTTTCAGCCTCCTTGCCGCCACTCTTCATATCGAACATATCAAACATTGCGGCATGCTTATCCACGGGTTTTTGCGCAAGACACTGGACCACGTCGCGGCCACCCACGGACCCCTCCTGGTAATAAAGGATTCTAAGACCGGAAAGACCCTTCAGAAGTTCGTTGGGGGAAAAATAAAAATTTTTGTAATTTTCATCCTTTCCAATCGGTTCCTTCATCTCGTGCAGTCCGTATGACTCAACAAGCAAAGTCCCCCCCTGCTTCAGCGCTCTTATTATTTCCGAATAGTATCTGGTAAATGCAGGTCTGAAATAAGTCATTATTATTGAATCGTATTCCATAAGCCCCATGAGGTACAGGTCAAGATCAGTACACTTCACCTCAATATTCACACCGCTGTCCCTGGAAAGCTGACTTGCGTGCTCAACAGCAATGTGCGAAATGTCAAACCCCTTAACCTGAAACCCCTTCTGCGCTAAATAAACCGCATTTGTCCCTTCGCCCATAGCAACATCAAGCACCTTGCCCTTCTGCATCCTGGGCAGCATCTGGACCAAAAATTCGTTGGGAATCTTACAGTCGCGAAATGGGGTTTTTGTATAGATTTCATCCCAATATCTGGCGGATTCGCTCATATGTGCCACCTTTCCATAATACTTCTAGGAATCTATATCATATCTTTTCCAGAATTATCAATAGATTCATAATATTCGACAGCGGCTCCGCAGCTTCTCAAAAACGTCTGGTAATTCCATGTTTCGATACCCGACCCCCGATTCCTGAATTTCGCTCCCGATTCCTGAATTTCGCTCCCGCTCCCGATCCCGCTC
>JADFZC010000466.1:3148-3219 GCA_015232735.1 Oligoflexales bacterium
CCGATCCCGATCCCGATCCCGATCCCGATCCCGATCCCGATCCCGATCCCGATCCCGATCCTGCTTTTTTT
>JADFZC010000031.1 GCA_015232735.1 Oligoflexales bacterium
AAAAAAATTTTCTGGAAAGAAAGGTGGGTGTTTGTAGGATGTTTTGGCGTATTTGGATTAGCCTGTTTTCTTTATTCTTCAATCCTCATGGCAAGAAATTATAATTCGGCTTACAAAATAGGGAATGAAAATATCAGCTATGAAAAACTTTATAATCAAAATAAGGAAAAGTTATTTGAAATTGAAAAAAAGAAATATGAATTAATAGAAAAAATTGCGAAAGAAAAATACTTGGAATATTACTGGCGAGAAATGGGGAAAGAAAAAAAAATTTCTGTAGAAAAAGCGAAAAGTGATTATTTGGCCAATCAAAACAAATATTCAGAAAAAGATGTTTCAGAGTTATACGATAGATATAGGAATCATCCGAAATTGAGGGATCTTTCAGATGACGACAAAAGGAAACAAATTGTGGAATACCTGCAAATGCAGCGAAACTCTGAAGTTTTTGATAAAATTATTGAAGATGCTATTAAATCGGGCGGATTTTCAGTACTTTATCCAAAACCCGAAGAACCTAGGTATGATTATGAAATATTTGAAACTGACTCAATTAGATATGGTCCGGACACGAGGGATACAAAACCACTTGGCTGTTCCTATGACTGTAAAGTTACGGTGATTGAATATTCGGAGTTTCAATGTCCTTTTTGTGAGAGAATTGTTCAAATTGAGAAAAGACTATTAAAAGAATATAAGGGAAAACTGCGTTGGTTGGTAAGGGATTTTCCGCTGAGTTTTCATGACAGGGCTTTAGCTGCGGCGGTAGCGGCAAAATGTGCTGCTATACAGGACAGATATTGGGAAATGTATGAATTATTGTTTGCCAACCAAAGGTCTTTGTCAAATGAGTCTTTAACGGCATATGGAAAAACATTGGGTTTAGATTTTTCTAAATATGAATCCTGTATTGCTAACCCTGATCGCCAGCTAGCTGTAATAGAAAAAAATCAAAAGTCAGGTGAAAAAATGGGTATTAACGGTACTCCTGCTTTTATCATTAACGGCAGAAAGGTATCAGGTGTTTTGCCGTATGAAGAATTTAAAAAGATTATTGATGAAGAGCTTGCAAATAAAAAGAATCTAAAAATCTAGATAGTTGGTAGCAGGAACTAATTTTTAATCTAAGGAAAAGATTTTTCTACCCGAAGTAATAATTAGGCTTTCAGTTTTATTGAAGGAGAAGAGTTTTTTATGAAACGGGAGAACAGGCGTGGCGGGCGTATTATTCTACAACATCCCTTAAAGGTTGTGATGTGTTCCATTGGAGCTCAGGTTCGTTATGAAGTTATGACAAGAAACGTATCACATACAGGTTTTTTTTTAGAATATGAAAATCCGAATCGCTTTCCATTTACAATGTCAAGCATAATGGAAGTCTGGCTTGAACTCGACGATTCAAAAACGGTCTTTTTTAATGGGAAATTAGCACGAGTAGTAAACAAGGGTGATTTTTCGGAACAAGAGACAGGGACAGGAATTGGTATTCATATTGTACAAATAGATCGCGAAAATGAAAAGTTACTGGAAGATTTTTTGTCACGTAAGATGGCGGAAAAAAACAAAAAAGGTGAGTCTGTAGCCTAAAATTTAAATATATTAAAGATTTTTTGTCGTTTTCCGATATCCTCTATTGAATCTAATTCAACATATCTGCCATTAGATAAATTTCGTATTACTTAGAGGAATATTAGTCAGTCTCTAGTGCGAAAGCATCAGGGATGTATCTGGAAGAACAAGGTGAGCATAGGATCTATTGTTCCATACGGACATTTAGTCATAGATCTTTTGTACTTAGGCTTCAAGATACATCGCTAACGCATTTTACGCTAGTGACTTATTGTCCTAGAAAATCTTTTATGACGAGGTATTCTCATAATGTTTGGCATATGTTTAAAATTCTTAGTAAAGGTTATTGTTATTATAGTGATGGCATTTTACTCTTTTGAAGCAGGTGGCATTATTAATGGCGGGGACTTAATATATAAGGGAAGAAATATTGAACAAGTTTGGATTAATTCCAAGGTGGCTGAGCGAGCGGACAATGATATTCAGGCAAGGCGAATGAGAAGTATGTTGGCTAAACATAAGTTAAACATCGAAGACATTTTAAAGAAACAAACCAATAAAATAAGGGGTGGAAAGGAAGAGTGACATATATTTATATTATACTTCACTAGAAAAAAGCCTAAAAAAGTTTTAAAGGATATTTTTGGATACTAGACTATGATTCAATATTCGATTAAAGTTTTTATTATATATATGGTAGCTCAGTTGAAGGAGTTTTGTTTCAAATAGTTCCGGATTTTTTTTGAAAGGGTATTTATGGATTGGAAAACAGCAAAAGTTCCTCAAGGAAGTAAATTGTTCAAGCAACATAATTTTATTTACATGCATAAAGGCGTAACATATACCCTTGAAATTGACGAGTATCATGACAATTCTTTTGCAGGGCATGGGGAAAATTCTACTGATAAGAATTTTATTATAGAATCTGTAAGTGGAAAATCTGTAGTTGACTGCTTGAATGGATTAATACAAAAGATAACCGGTAGGACTTAAAAAAAATAGCGCTATGGTTTATGAGAACTTTCAATAATTAACTCCTCCTCAGAGGTGTTATCTACAAGTGTTTTAAATTGATGCATGTTTTTAATATTATCGAAGTCAGGGTCTGATTTGGCAGTTTCTCCGAGTTTTGGGTCCAGCTGTATAGCTTCTCTTAATGTGTTTAATGCTTCGAGAGTTCGTCCAATCTTTGAAAGAATACAGGCTTTGTTGTATTTTGCAGTTGCGTCATCTGGGTCTATTTCAATTGCCATTGAAAATTGTGCCAGTGCTTTATTCATTTCATTCATTCTATAGTATACAAGGCCAAGTCCATTTATGTAATCACTTCTATTTGGATCAAGAATGATTGCATTTTCGTAGGCCTCTATTGCTTTTTTGTTCTCTTTGAGATCTTCAGAAAAAGTTTCACCAAGCAGGGCATAGATTGCTCCTGACCCTGCAGAATTTTTAATTACAGACTCCAGTAATTCAGCAAATTGTCTTTCCTTTTTTTGCTCCCTATACAATTGTCGTATTTGGAAGATCATGGACTCGGAATTTTCCGCCAGTGTAATTGCGAGATAGAAATTCTGATGAGCCTTCCCTTGATTTTTTGCTTTAAGTGAAATGCTAGCCAGATGCAAATGTATAACGGATTTAATTAGAGGGTCTTTCGAAACACTTTTGTGTGATAAAGCACTTAAAAGCAGCTTTTCCGAATCAATCGGTTTGTTAAGCTTTTGATAGAGTATCATTGCATCATTAATTTTTGCTTCTACGGTATCTGGATATTTCGTATATATCTGCTGATATATCAAATGTGATTCCTGATATCTGTTTGCTTTTGTCAATATAAGCGCTTTGGTGTGAAGGAACAAAGTGTTGGGAAATTCTTTATGCCAAGCGTCAAGACTGGAAATAAATTCATCTTGATTCATTTCTCTTTCTTCTATTGCAATAATATATGGAACGATGACTTCATGTTGTGAGCTGTTTGTACTCATAGCCTTCTGTAGCAATTCCTTGGTCTCTTTAAATGGCAATATATCAGATTGCATTTTTGCCTTAAGGAAGTAATATCGCCATGTAGGTTTATGGGTCTGGCTTTTGATTGACTGATCTAAAAACTTCAAACTGCTTTTTGTCTGTCCCATTAGATCAAGAATTTCTGCAATTACTATATATCCGTAATCCTGATCGGTATCCAATTCTAATGCGTGTTGTGCCAACTCAGACGCCTTTCTCAATATTGCAAGGTTAGTGTGATTATAAATGAATAATCTGACGTATAAGTGTGAAAGAAGGTAAAAAGGAAAAGGTGAATCTGGATTTCTTTGTATCAAATGAGATATTTTTTGTTCCACTTCGCTAAATTCATCAGGCTCAGCAATCCATACCTGTTTCTCAAGTTCAAATAATTCATTTTTTTCACTGATTGACTTAGAATCGGACGAGTAGGCTGGTTCAGCGAAAAAATAGGAAACTAAAAATAAAAAAGAAAAGCAGAATACAATTTTGGCTAAATGGTATTTGGAATTGTCGACCAGAATTGATTTTAAATTTTCATACATGCAATAACTCATTATTATGGGTCAAACACCCTACTTTTTTGTTTTCGGATAAATTTGATTTTTTATTATTCGGAAGTTGGTATTTTTAAATGCATCAAATATAATAGCTGTAAATACAGTGGCATATGGAAATAATATTTTTTGTGATTTAGCAAATGGATGTTTTTTGTTTCAGATTTATGATGAATTTAATAGTGGTTTTGAATACGCTTCTACTCTAATATTTTCCAAATTCTAACCGAAAAGCATGTTTGGAGAGTCAAACATGCTAAGTCTTTATAAATATTTGTATAAAAATAAGTTTATTTTGATCCTGATATTGATGATAACCATTGGGGTATCCCTCAATCTGTTAATTTATCGTAATAAAGAAAAGAAATATCCAGAATATCCCAGCGAAATAGAAAAGCAAAAAATTGAGAGCGAAAAAGAGGAAAATGAAAATATTGAAGTGACGCAAAGAAGCCTCATGAACCCGCTTTTTCTGGATTCCATCTTATCTATTATTAAAAACTACTATGTTGATGAGTCGGTAGTTGACAATAAATACCTGATGGGCATTGCTTTATCTCAATTGTCTAATGATTTGGATGGGAGTTTTACTAGCAAAGAAAATAGTTATAGTTTTGCTTTTCATAATGATTCGATTCAGTTGAATATTTCACAGAATTATGGATATCAGTCCTTCATAAAGGATGCGGAAAAGATGTCACTGTTTTTAGATAAACATTTGTCTGAAATAGAAACGACTGGCTATTATCAAAGTTCCTGGAAAGACAATTCTGAATATTGGTATTCAAAAGGATGTTTTGTTTTTTTAAATGCCATGTTGATAGCTTTAGATTCACATAGCTCATTATTGGATGCAAGTGCATATAAGGAACTGAGACAAGGCACGGAAGGTGCATTTGGAGGACTTGGTATTGTTGTTGGTGTTAGAAATAATCTATTGACCGTCATAAAACCACTCCCTAATAGTCCAGCTCTGAAGATGGGAATTAAGAAGCATGATAAAATAATGCAAATAGACGGTTTTGATACCTTTGGAGTCACCTTAGACAATCTTGTGGAACATATGAGAGGAGCTCCAGGAACAAGAGTAGATATCTCACTATTGAGAGATGGAGCACTTTCTCCTGTGAATATATCAATGGTGAGGGAAATAATTCAGGTCAATTCTGTTGAGTCAGTTTTAGTCAGAAAGTCGAAATACAATATACTTCATTTAGTAATTGAAAGTTTTTCCGCAAGAACTGACAGAGAATTAAGAAATGCAATCATGAATACCAAAGAACAATTAAAGGGGGGACAAATAAATGGATTGATCCTGGATCTTCGATCAAATCCGGGGGGGCTTTTAGATCAAGCAGTCAAAGTATCCGATCTTTTCTTGAGAAGTGGAACTATAGTGACAACAAAAGGACGAAGAGAAGAAGTTGAATTAGCCAATAACAGATTATCAGACATTGATTATCCAATAGCTATTTTAATTAATTCTGAGTCTGCGTCAGCAAGCGAAATCGTTGCTGGAGCGCTTCAGGATAACAATAGAGCGATAGTGATTGGGCTTCCAAGCTTTGGGAAAGGATCAGTCCAGACAATTTTTGAACTCCCAGGAAACCAGGCGCTTAAATTGACAATAGCACGCTATTATACTCCAAATGGCCGATCAATTCAGAATGTTGGTATACTGCCGGATGTCTGGCTTCAGCCTGTTGCAAACCAAAAAACAAATAATAACCTATTTGGACAAAATAGATTTAGAAATGAAAGATTTCTGCAGAACAGTTTAAATCAAGGAAATGAAAAGCTAGACAAGATTTTAAGAGACAGGAATATGAATCAGTTTAAGGGATACTATTTGGTAAATTCAATCAATGAATTTAAGGAAAGCGAAAGAGGCAAGGATATTGAATTAGAATTTGCAATTGGCCTGATGGAAAGAATTAATCAGCAGTATAAAGGTTCACTGCCGGATGGAACAAGGCGGGCTACGCATTGGCTGGCTGTCAGCTCTGATTATTCAATGAAAGAATTAGAGAAAATGACGGTGGATAGCAAAAACTGGCTTAAAAATAAATTGAATGTCAATTGGGAAAATTTCTCGAGAGAAAAACCTGGAGACGATGAAATATCATTTTCGGTGACTGATACTAAAGGAAAAGAGATTGGGAATAACGAAGTGAGAAAAATTGGGTGGAAAATAAAAAATAAGTCGTCAAACCCATTAGCTAGAGTTTCCATTTTTATTAGAACTGATGTTGCTGGAAATGAGCCTGTGGAGTATTTGATTGGTTATATAGCCCCATTTGAAGAAAGAAGTGGAAATATCAATTTTCCAATATCTATTAACGGTGAACATAGCCATATTTCCATTTATGCAGGAGTATGTTCAGATTTGGAAATTAGACCTCTTTTGAGTCGCAGACTTAATTATGTTGTCATTCAAAGAGAACAGCCCCAAATAGCATATGGGGTGTGGCTATTTGATGATGTTAAAGGAAACAGAGATGGTATTCTCGATAAAAATGAAGATGGTCTTTTGGATATTTGGATGAGGAATGATGGAAAAGTTGATGCAAATAATGTCAATGTGGGCCTTTTAAATCTCTCGGGAAATCAAATATCGATCTCTTCGGACAAATTAAAGTTTCTAAGAATTAAAAGTGGAGAAACATCTCATGCTGTATTTACAGTGAAAGCTACGGATACACTTGTCCTGGACAAGCTGCCTGTAGGACTGAATATTAGTTATGATGAAAGTATACATCCAATTCAGAAAAGCATTTTCATTGATGCCAATCCGAGCACTTCAGTTGCAAGAAAATCGGATTTGCTTAGTCATTGAGTTTATGGGTGAGAAATGAAAAAAAACTTAAGTGTTGTAATTGGTGGCTTGGATCAATTTGGAGGATTAAGCGTTTTTGAGTCTCTAAATAAACATTATTCTGTATGTATATATGCGTTGGAATCAGAAAAATTGTTAAAAAATTATCGAACTTCAAATATGGTTAAAGTATTTCCGGTAATTTCTGATATGCCAGGATATATGAGAAATCTTGAAGATCAACTGCGGGATTCGGATATTATTTTCGGATATGGAATAGATAAATTATCCACGTTTCAAGCATTGAGATATGGCCTAAAAAACCAGAAGCCGGTTATTGTTATGGTGGATAATTCCAATTGCTATTTTTCATTAGAACATTCAGAAATTCGATCCATTAGAACGGATATTATTTCAAATGCTTCACACTTCATTGCCAGCTCAGAGTCAATATTCAGCATGTTGAGAATGGATGGTGTCAATTCTGAAAGAATATCAATTGTTAATCCCGGAATATCTTCAGAAATGTTTAACCGATCAAAAGTAAAAAGAGATAAATTTCGAAAATATATTTGTATTAGAGATAGTGACATTTTGATTTTGTATAGAGATCCTTTAGAGAGAGAAAATCGTCCTAATGAATTGATTCATATGTTAAAATTATTGAAGGTTAAAAATTTTGAATTATTTGAAAGAACTAAGCTGCTTTTTGCTTCAGATGGCTCTATTTCAAAGGAATTGAAATATGAGTGTTATGACGGAAAAATAGGTCAAAATGTGTTTTTTTTGCATCAGGAAGCAGATCCATTTATTCATGATTTATACTGTGCTTCTGATTTTTTGGTTACCTTACGGAGTACGGAAGTAAAAAAGATGGAGCAGGTGCAGTACTGGATTTTGGAAGCGATGGGATGTGGAGTTATTCCAATAGTGCCTGAGTCAAGTTTGATTTCTGAACTTATTGGTGATTTTGGAATTAAATTGGTTGATGACAGATACGGCAAGATTATGGATAGCATTTTGTATTTATCTTCGGAGCCATCTTTGGAAAAAAGAATTGAAATGTGTATGGAGCATGTGAAAAAGGGATTATCTTTAAATGGAATTGCTGATAACTATCATAACATTATTCAGAGTATGTTAGAGAAGAAAAATACAGGGATTTTTTCAATAGAGCATCAGTATGAGATATTGTATGACGACATATTAAAAAAGATGGAAGATAAAAAATTTGATGATGCTTTAGTTCTCGTTGAGGATTTATTGCTTAGAATGCCAGAAAAGGTAGTTCAGGTTTCTGATCTATTGCGAATTAAAGGAGATATTTTGATTAAAATGAACAAATTAGATGAATCATTTGAATCCTATAAAAAAAGCATCTCTTTAGACAGCAATAATTGGAAGAGTTTCCTGGGATTAGGGCACATTTCATATAGCAGCCATTCAAATGAGGAGGCAATTTCTTTTTTTAAGAAAGTTATAACAAAGGATCCAAATAATGCTGATGCATATTTCGGAATTGGAATGGTATATTTCAGAATGGCGTTATATGATGAAGCTGTTTATTGGCTCAGCAGATCGATCGGATATGATGAACATAACAAAAAAGCTTTATATTTATTGGCACATGCATGTACTGAATCTGAGTCAATAGAAGAATCAATAATGATACTTGAAAAGGTTAGAGGAATGGTTGGAGAAACCGAGATTTTAGATATGGCTTTAGGGCGTTTATATTTGAAGGGAGGTCAGATAGAGTTAGGGAAGAGTTTATTGGACAAAGTCTTGTCTAAAACATCAAGTTCTTAATTTTTGGAAAAATTTTTTTGAGTAATTGAATATGAATCATTTTGTGGAGATTAAGGTTGTAAATCCCGTCCTGACAAAGGAATACGATTTACCAAAGTATGTAACAAGTGGATCAGCTGGTCTTGACGTAAGAGCATGCATTAGTGAACCTGTTGTTGTGGAACCTCAGCAAGTAATCGTGATACCCACCGGTTTTTCGATTAATATCGGTAGATCTGATATTATGGCGATGATTGTCCCAAGATCCGGGCTTGGTTTTCGTGGTTTGGTGTTAGGAAATTTGACAGGAATAATTGACAGCGATTTTCAAGGCGAGATAAAGATCTCGGTTTGGAATAGAACAATTGACTCGACATTTACAATTGAGCCTTTTGAACGTATCTGCCAGATGATATTTGTACCAGTTTTGCAAGTCAGTCTTAAACTTGTAAATGAGTTCTCGCTGACAACAGAAAGATGTCAAAATGGCTTTGGGCACTCTGGCACGAAATAGATCCAAATAAATTCGAGGTTTAAACTCTGCTTTATCAGTTAAATAATCTTACATGGTAGGCTTTTTCCCGAGAGCTTCTTTACGGCTAAGCTTTACTTTTCCCTGACGATCAACATCAATAATTTTCACCAAGATATCATCGCCTTCCCTAATTACATCTGTGACATTTTCCACTCGATGGTTGTCGAGCTGGGATATATGCAGAAGCCCTTCCAGTCCAGGTTTTATTTCAACGAATGCCCCAAAATCCATGACTCTCGTTACCTTGCCAAGGCATATTGCACCGATATTTGGATCAGATGTCAGGTTTCGAATGAATTTTTTTGCGGCTTCAGCCTTTGAGGCTGATGGAGCTACAATACATACTATTCCATCATCGCTGACATCAATTTTCACTCCAAAATCTGCAACTATTGATTTGATAACCTTACCGCCAGGCCCTATTACATCTCTTACTTTGTCAGGTTTAATCTTAATTTGGAAAATCCTTGGTGCATGTTCGCTTAACTCAACAGGTTTGTTGATGGACTCTTTCATTTTTTCAAGGATTTCAAGACGTCCGGCCTTTGCTTGATCTAAAGCTGCTGCCAAAATGGAGCGATCAATTCCTCCGATTTTGATATCCATTTGCAGAGCGGTAATTCCATTTTTCGATCCAGCCACTTTGAAGTCCATATCTCCAAGGTGATCTTCATCACCAAGGATATCTGATAGGATAGCGTAATCATTCCCTTGCTTAATTAAACCCATGGCGATACCGGCAACAGGATCTAATAGCGGGATTCCAGCGTTAAGCATAGCGAGTGTGCCTGCACATACTGTTGCCATTGAAGATGATCCGTTGGACTCAAGTATTTCAGACACAAGACGTATAGTGTAATTAAATTTTTCGCTTTTGGGCAAAACTCTACTGAGCGCTCTCTCCGCCAAATTGCCGTGTCCTATTTCTCTTCTCCCTGGTGCTCTAAGATTTCGGGCTTCACCAACTGAGAAAGGAGGAAAGTTATAATGAAGCATAAAACGTTTACTGATGCCTGGAGTCAGAACGGTATCAAGTTTTTGTTCATCGTCACCAGAACCTAAAGTAACCGCGGATAGCGACTGAGTTTCACCTCTGGTGAACAGGGAAGATCCGTGACAGCGTTTCAGAAGGCCTGTCTCACATGAGATTGGTCTGATTTGTGTATAGGATCTTTGGTCAATTCTCCGCCTTTCGTAAAGAATCATATCACGCATAGTATGATAGCTGAGTTTTTCAAAGGCAGAAGCAATTTTTTTACATTTTAAGGGATCACTTTCTGGATTGAAATCTTTCTGAAGATTTTGTTCCAATTGGTGAATGGCATCATTTCTGGCTTGTTTCCCCTGCACACTATAGCATTCCAAAAGCCTGCCTTTCGCGCTGGATTTTATCTGTTCAAAAATTTCCAGATCTTCAGCTGTCGATGACAGAGCTACTTTTTGTTTTCCAATCTCTCTTTGAACTTCTAATTGCATGTCGAACACTGGTCTCATCAGTTCATGGGCGTAAGAGATTGCATCGAGCATTTTCTCCTCTGATAGAAAATTTGATCCAGCTTCAACCATGAGAACTGCTGTTGGATTAGCAGCCATATTAAGATCCAAATCAGAGTCTTCTAATTCAGAAGGATCAAGAATGAATTTCCCGTCAGAGGACATCCCAAGCCGGATAGCGCAGACCGGGCCATTGAATGGTATGTCGCTTATCATTAGAGCTGTGCTTGCACCCATTAGAGCAAGAGGAGCTGGATGATTCTCAAAATCTATCGAGAGAACTGTTGCAACTATGTGAGTTTCACACATGAACTCCTTTGGAAAACAGGGTCTGAGAGGTCTGTCAATTACTCTGGCTGTTAATGTTTCTCTTTCACTGGGTTTTGTTTCCCTTTTTATGAACCCTCCGGGTATTCTTCCAGCAGCATAGAATTTTTCTATGTAATCGACGCTGAGCGGGAAAAAATCTTGACCTTCTGTAGATTGGCCCAAATTGGCGCAAACAGTTACAAGAACTTGTGTTTCTCCGCTGGAGACCATAACTGCGCCATTCGCCTGTTTGGCGAATTTATTGAATTCAAATTGGATAGTTTTGCCGCCAACATTGACGTGTTTAATTAAGGACATTTCGTTCTCCGTATTAGGAAAAAATAAGCATCAAAAAAAGCCTTTACTCTAACAATCACTCTAGCAAGTTAGTGGAGTTAGATAAAGGCGCATTGTGTTTTTGCTACTTACGAATCCCTAACTCATTGATAAGATTTTTATAAGCATTGAGATCTTTACTTTGCAGGTATCCAAGAAGCCTTCGCCTTTGACCTACAAGTTTCATCAATCCTCTTTTTGAATGATGGTCTTTTGAGTGTAACTTGAAGTGATCATTTAACTTTTGAAGGCGCTTTGTCAAAAGTGCAATTTGAACCTGAGGAGAACCGGTATCTCCCTGTTTTTTAGCAAATTTACCTATAATATCAACTTTTTCTGACTTTTGAAGTCTCATTTTTATCCTTTACATTTTAAGACAATACTTATTATAAAATACCAAACATATCAGCATCCGAAATTACAGATGCTCTTTGATCATATCTATATATGTTACTTTATACATATGCAAAGAGTCCTTTACATTGAAAGCGAAAGTTATCGGAAAAGGCTGATTTTTGCAAGTACTCCCTAAATCAAATTCCTAAAAAATTAATTTTATTAATTTATCTATTAACATGTCAAGATAGCTTTAATTGAATAGTAAATGTTTATTTTATTAAAAGGCATAGTAATTTCTTTTTGAGCGCTTGTTAATCATTAATTATTACATGCTTACAAAATATTATTCGAACAAACAATTAGTAGAATTTTATTTCTGTTGACTATTATTACAATATATCTATAATTCTAAAAAGTCGGACTATTATTGAATCTGTTGTAGGATTTTTCTCTTCTTCAATCAGTCATCCAAAAAATAAGCGATAAACTAAAATTGATTTGCTGGGATAGCAAGGGAAAAGAGGTCTATATGGAGTATATACCAGGTAAAAAAGTTGTTCATAAGACCCATGGAGTCGGCACGATAAGTGGGATTGAAATTACCAATTATGGTGCTGGTCTGCAGGAATACTATCTGTTAAAAATTGACTCGACCGGTTTGGTTGTGCGTTTTCCTAAACAGGGTGGATCTTGCGTTATAAGGAATCTGGCTAACGAAGGAGAAATTTCAAAGGTTTATTCAATATTAGGGAGTCCAACAAGGAATTATTCTTCTGTTTGGAACAGGCGCAAAAAGGAATTCACAGAAAAAATAAAATCTGGATCTCTTTATGATATAGCCGAAGTTCTAAGGGATTTGAGCCGAATATCCTTCAATAAAGAACTTTCTTCCGGTGAAAAGGAAATGTTGGAGAAAGCCAAGGATAGGATTGTCACGGAAATAAGTGCTGCTAAGTCATCTGAGAAGAGACAGGTCGAGATGGAGTTAATCAATTTGATTCGTAGTAATTAGTCCCTGGCGCGAAAACGCCAGGGACGTATCCTGGCAAGCGAAGCTTGCATAGGATCTCTCCGAAATATCAGCATGATACCAACAGATCCTTCGCCTTTAGGACTGAGGATACGTTACAAAATTTCAATACACTCTCTCAATTGTTCTACCTTCTTTCAGAGTTCCAATTTTTAGGGAAAAAAAATAATTTTAAATCCTTCTGACCAACATATCAGCCGCTTTCCAGAATCTTTGTCTCAATAGTAATCTCACATAATATTAAGGCCTTCTTCACAGGCATTGCATAATTTTGTATGCTTAATATATAGGTCGGGAAAATCAGAAGCATTTTCTAAATTGCCGTATGGCTTTATTGATGTTTTTTGTCCTCAATCATTTTGAGTAAAAAAGGATTACTATGGGACTTAGAATAAGGACTAATGTTCAGTCATTGACCGCACAAAGGAATTTGGGATTATCTGTTGGAAAAGCTTCAAAGCATATGGAAAAAATGGCCTCAGGGTACAGAATAAATGCTGCAGCTGATGATGCAGCAGGATTAGCAATTTCAGAATCTTTGAAGTCAGATATAAGAGCCCTTAAAATGGCCCAGCGAAATGCGAGAGACGGTGTTTCAATGCTGCAGGTGGCTGAAGGTGCGCTTGTAGAAGTTAACAATATGATCATAAGACTCAAGGAACTTGCTGTACAGGCCGCATCCGATACGCAGGGGCCAAGGGAGCGGGAGTTTTTAAATAGAGAGTTTATGGCATTGAAAAATGAGATTGATAGAATAGCAATCTCTACAGAATATAACGGAACCCGGTTATTGGTTGGAAGTCGTGAACTCCATGAAAGTTTGATGAGAAAACACAACAAATCTCCACTTGAGTTTCAAGTTGGCAAGGATTATCTTCAATGGCAACAGTATGTGCAGGCACACT
>JADFZC010000467.1 GCA_015232735.1 Oligoflexales bacterium
AAGGCTCGGGATCGTGCTGATCCGATCCTGAATTTTTAAGACCGGTGGTGGATGTCCGGCGTTTGCCATATATCCAAAATCCCTGTCCACAGGAATCGCAATAACAGCGATGCTGCAAAAGCGTCCGACTACAGCTCCTGTCCCTGCAATGATATTGTTTATATCCTGAATTAGAGTATGCAGAAATTTTTCTATAGATTTTTCATCACTTATTTTCTCAAGATCAGGATGGGTATTTATTATCCCCGATAAAATTCCGGTCACTATCGCGGATGACAGACCGTGCCCGGTAACATCGCAGATATACGACAGAAGAATCCTGCTTTTTTCATTATAAACAAAGCCAAGGAGGTCCCCGCCTGTTGTGTCAGCTGACTCATAGCAGAACTGCACATCCAGTCCTTCAGGCAGTTTGCAGTGGGCAGAAAAAGTCTTCTCGTTTGGGATAAGCGACCTTTGTAGGGCCTTTGCCGTTTCCTCCTTGAACCTGGCTTCATCTGTGGCAATTCTATTATCCCTGATCATAAATATTGACAGGGTCAGAATCGTAATGGCCTCAATCTGGCTCGATATTGCATATACAATATGAAAAACAAAGATTGACGGCCTATAACCCATGAAAACAGATCCAAACAGTCCGATTTCGGATAAAATGATCGGGAAAACCGAGAGAATCAGGAAAAAGGAATATAGCCTCTTTTTTGTGATAATAAAATAGAATGTACCGGCCATAAGAGAAAAGACTGCCAGGATCGAGACTGACGTAAGCAGTACGTTGATCTTTGAAGAATAAAAACCCTGAATGAGAAGAAAAATCTGAATTATGATATTGATTTTTGATTGAAGGAGAAGATTTTTTGATTCATCCTTGAAATTCAGGATGACGTTGTTAATGATAACGGCAAACATCGTTATTAAAACGGTCAGATAAAAAGGAAGGATTGGCATACTGCATGTAAATCCGGTTTCATTTGAATAACCGATAGAAAACAGGTTTGGAATATCCTTCAAGACAAAAAATCCGCTCAAAACCTGGTTATAGCACATAAAGCAGACCATTTGACCAATGAAAAGCAGATGAAGCACGGTTTTAAAATAGAAAAAAAGGACAAGAGAATATAGGCAAATCATCGCAATGGTGCCATTTACAACCCATTTTGCTATGAATGCCGTCATGGTGGCACTGTTTGATTCGTATGGAGTCTTGAGGCTTAAAAACATCGAGGTAAATATATACGTTTCCATATGCACATAGAAAATATTCTCACCCGGATACAGATTGATTTTGTACGAAGGTTCCACAAATCGGAATGAAGGTTTTGGCAGAGCCATGGCGTAAACGCCTTTTTCATCACGTTCGAAAACCTTGAAAAATTTAAACTCGGCTCTCTGCTCCAGTATAAGTTCTTTTTTTTCGAAATATGGGTTTCTTATTGACAGCCTGATCCAAAGAGGCCTGTCGAAAATTTTCAGATTCGGTATGTCCGGACTTTTTCGCACTCCCTCACGATCCAGATCGACAATATCCGGAATGGTTTTCTGATGCGGTGAATCGATGTCCATCATCTCAAGATAATCATAAATGTTATCATATTGCGTTTTTTCATCGTAAATGAGTTCTTTTGAAAAAGCTTTTCCAAAAAGGAAACTCAGCATCAAAATGACAATCGATATATTCAGATTCATCAAAGTGTTCTTTCTAAGCAAATTGAAAATCAGTCGATAGCGACGAATGTCTGATTACGCAGCCATTTCAAATGCCGTTCTCTCAACATGTATAAAACATATGTCATCAGCGAAGGTCTCCTGATCTGTCAGCCTGTTTACTGATGCGCCGAGAATGTCCCCGGTTTTCCCTTCAGGGTGTTTCCTGTTCCCCTCTGAGCCTGAAATCCCGGACAAACCGGCCAGAAGAACATTTTCAAAATGGTTTGTTCCAATAAAACAACCGAGCTTTTCATCCATAAAAAATTTTGAAGCCAGAACCTTTGTGCCCGCCATGGTTTCAATATTTTCAAAATCAATCCGGTTAAAGCCGGATAAATCTCCATGAAAATGCGCCAATCTCCCATCGCTTAAAACAACGACCGAAAAATCCGCCATATTTATGGCGGAAACAGTTATGGAACTCACATCAACAGTTCCAAAGCAGCTCTTTCGGCTGGAAAGCACAATGGATTCATAAAGTGTTGCGCCATAATCGGATAAATCTGAAAACGGGGATCTTGTTTTGAAAAGAACCATTTCCTGGACGATTCCGGAAATGACGCCTTTTTGAATGGCGGCTGAAGGCCCTCTGGAACCCATCCCGATAATGACTGAAATAAAAATTTCGTGAATTTCATCGTAAAGATTATTATACCAATATGATAATCCGATGGGTGCCGGACGATAGCAAGTGGTAATATTTATCTTGTCTTTCAGTTTGTCCTGGAACCAGACCAGCCTGGGATTAAACATCGTGGCATATTCCACACTCCTGGCAAGTTCAATCTTCTTATCGATTTTCCTGGTAACAATCATATCCCTGTAGGTTTTTTCCATGATGAAAAAAGGAAGAAATGTAATCATGCATGCACATCCCAGGGGAGTCATGACGACACTTCCTGCAAAAGCGACAGTGTCGCCGCCCAAAAACATCATTATCTGTCCAGTGCCCGTAATGGAGAAACCAAGTATAAAGCCAAAATAAAACTTCCCAAGAAAAATATTCTCTCTTATGCAGACATAAACAAACATACAAGTGAAAAAACAGCAGACAGACATTGTAGCAATAGCCAAATAAACATCCACCAGAAATCCGTTCCACATAAAAAACAAGAATATGGATAATATGCAGATGTTTAAAATAAGAGCGGCGTAACGCATCAACTTGTTCCTGCTCGGAAGATCAAACAGAAATATCGAAAGGTTTATGATGAAAAGACCGCACAGGAAAAAGAAAATCACAATGTTTTCCGGATAAACCATATGATAACCCTGCCCCGGAACATAACCAAAATTGTTAAAAACAGACAACGGACCGGAAAATGAATAGAATACCCCGATATATTTCAGACATAAAAATGAAGTAAAAATATAAGCAAAGAAAAATAAAAGAGAGTACATTCTTGAAAACGAGGCCAACATTGTATGGAACATCCCGTGA
>JADFZC010000468.1 GCA_015232735.1 Oligoflexales bacterium
CCGCCTGACTGTCAGGGAGAATCTGCTGCTGGGCGCCTATTTTCGAAGGGACAAGCGTCAGATCGAAAATGATCTGGCACGAAATTTCGATTTGTTTCCTCGATTGAAGGAACGACTCACCCAGCTTGCCGGCACACTGTCGGGAGGCGAGCAGCAGATGCTGGCAATCGCACGTACTCTGATGAGCCGGCCTCAGCTGATGATGCTGGACGAACCAAGCCTGGGTATCGCACCCATACTGGTTCAGGAAATTTTCAGGACAATCGAGCAGATTAACAGGGACGAAGGTGTCACGATCCTTTTGGTGGAGCAGAATGCCAATCTTGCCCTTAAAATCTCACATAATGCCTATGTCCTTGAGACCGGACGCATTGTGCTGTCGGGCAAGGCCTCGGAGGTTGCCGCCAATCCACGGGTCAAGGCTGCTTATCTTGGAGAGTCAGCCCTCGCTGGCCATTAGAAATAACATTTTTGCTTTGATAAGATCGGAAAAAAAATCAAATATGGAGGTTTTTTTTATGTCCATTAAAGGAAAGTATGCAGCAGTATTGTGGGGCGTTGTTTCAGTGGCGATACTGGCTGGTGTTCTGTCATTCTATTCATGCAGCAAGGAAAAGGAGAGTTCTCCTCCCCAACTAACGGTCTGGGCCGATCCAAGGGGAAAGAAGATCACGGGCGAGACAAAGATAATACTTGGCGCGACCCTGACTCCAGACGAAGAGGGTGACAAAAAATTGGGTGAACTTGTCGAGGGATACATTTACTATACTACAGACGGAAAAGAGCCTGACACATCCTCCAAATCGATAGACCTGACACAAGCGCAAATGGATGACAAGGGGGATGGATCCCAAAAATTTACGCCATCTGAACAAATTACTGTGAAAGAAAATACAATAGTAAAGTTTTATGCGCAGATAACCCTGTCAAGAACCGAGAAATCATCACAAACAGGGCAAAAGAAAAAGAAAAAGGAAAATATCACAAGTGACATGGAAACAGAGAAATATATGCTTGAGATCCCGGATGCGACGCCAACGGCTACGTCCGAATCCACTACAACATCAACGGCTCAAACCGCAACAACGGCCTCTACAACAGCATCGACAACGGCCTCTACAACAGCATCGACAACAGCTGCGGCAAGTACAACAACTACAACCACGCCAACAACGGTTGCAGCACCCACATTTGCCTTTTCAAATATCGCTTCGTCAGACATCATGGTTGGGCGCAATGGAGCCGTCACCCTTTCATTCACGACAACCGATTCTGTGAATAATCCAACTGTCTCCCTCTACCGTTCAACGTCCAACTCAGGTTGCGATGCATCTCTCAGCGGATGGACATCGATCACAACCGGCATTGCAAAGAGCGAGACCTCATATGTATGGAGCATTTCAGCTCTTGCCGAAGGGAACTACTACATATGTTCCAAAGTGACAGGAGGAAGTTCCGACGTCTATACGGTTTCTGGCGGCAGGGTCAATGTGTGGCCACAGATCTGGGTTGCATATTACGATTCTGGAAACGCCGACCTCAAGGTCGCGCACAACATGGTCGGTGGATCATGGACCACAGCGACAGTTGACTCTTCAGGTGACGTTGGACAATACGCATCCCTGGCCGTCGACAATCATGGAAGTTCGACTTTTGACTGGAAGGTGCATATTTCATATTATGACCAGAGCAACGGGGATCTCAAGTATGCGACAAACAGTTCCGGATCATGGATCACGACGACCGTCGACTCTGGCGGCAATGTGGGTCAGGGGACTTCGATAGCTGTCGATTCCAGCAGAAAGGCCCACATAGCATATTATGATGTGACAAACCAGGATCTTAAATATGCGACAAACGCAAGCGGAAGCTGGGTTGCAAGTACTCCCGTATCTACCAACAGCGTGGGGATTTCACCATCCATACATCTGAAAAGCAGTGACAAGGTCTTTATTGGATATGTCAATTCAACCAACGACAGGGCTGAAGTAATCGACAATACATCAGGTTCCTGGTCATCACCGACATCGTTCGCCTCAGGCTACAGTTCAATACAATCGGCCTGTATCTCGCTTGGCCCAATTTATACAAATTATCAGGATGTACATTCGTGGTCCCTAAGCCATCAAAGCGGCGCGGATGCATCAACCCCCGTCTATACCTACTGGACATCAGGGTTGCCTTTGACTCAAAGCACACCTGACGGAATTGGAAGCGGAACCGGAAAGGGGCTGTCGTGCATAACCGGACCGGGTGATGGAAACCTTCACATGTCAGGGTTGAAATCGTGGAGCTTCGGACTTGTCCCATCCATCCACTACGTCTATCATACAACGCGTTCAACTTCCACCTATACGACAACCGCGATAAGCGTATATTCCACTCAATTTGATGCAACCCCGACAGAGACATCCATCGGCATAAACAACGATTCCAAGGCCTTCATTACCTATAACGACAGAATTGCACAATCGCTCAAGATAATAACCAACCGTGATGGCGATACATCCAGTGCAACTTTTGTCTCCTCTGCAAAGACCATTGACTCCAATAATGTGGGACGATATAGCAGCATAGGCCTTGGCGGCATAAAAGGACGCAACAACTAATGCTGCTATAGCCTATGAACTAACATCTGCGCACAGGCTATGCTGTCTTGATGCGCTTTGTTTCTATCTGGTATCCGGGCATCACGGACACCCTGTCTCGGATCTCTGGTGTTTCATCTGAGAAATTCCCAAAATATATTGATGCCCTCACAAACTCCGGGCGAATACAATAGGCGGTCTCCTATTATGCGGTTACAGGTAATATATGAGTAATAATTAGAACATGCAAAGAAAAATAAAAAAGGGGCTCCCAATTTGCCCGTACAATGTTCTGACATCAAGAATAAAGTAAAAGATGTCAGTCAGAAAGATATGATCTGGCCCCAAAGTCATCAAAACTTTTTCGCTTTATAGGAAATCCTTTTTTCTTGGAGGTGACTTGCTTCGACAAAGATGATCTCAATCTCCTTTAAGACAAAGTTATGGAAAAAAATGTTCATCCCTACTGTGTATAGGAATTTGAAAAAACTATTCATTTGATACGCAAGAATAATGCCACTTCAAATTAGTCCCTTTACCGTCAAATTCTGCACATTTTACGCAGAAAATTGCAGGCAAAGGGACAGTCGTCGGCGATCAGCCG
>JADFZC010000469.1 GCA_015232735.1 Oligoflexales bacterium
ATCTTTGTCCTGGCATTTTGCCATTAGAAGATCCCCCATCATGTACAAGGAGATACTTCCAAGTCCTATCCTGTTTTTTTTCTTATTTTCCGCCGCCAATGTTGATACTCTCCGTTCAAATGTCATAACCTGCTGAATTAATGAATATTTACAGGTATTTTATACAATCGCTGATAACAAGTTAAGGAGCATATTAGCCTTAACAGTGCGTTTTGTAAAAAAGAAACTTCCTGTTTTGAACAATTCTTCATGACAGCCGGGGCTGATTTTATGTTTGTCTTTGTCTTGATTGTTTTTATTGATTTTTATATTGCGTCCCCTGTTCCCCTGAATCCGTCGGTCGGGGTGACTTTTGAAGCGATAAAAGCCGGATAAAGTCCCGCCAGAAGGCATAGCAGAATGGCTGAAAAACTTATATATATATACACTAGGGGATTATAATCAACAGGAAGGTTTTTCAGGAAATATGGATCGGGCAGATCAATAAACTGATATTTTTCAAGCGCAAGCGAAATTATAAGGGCAAGTATTACGCCGATCAAGCTTCCGAGTACTCCAATGTAAAGCCCCTGGTTGACGAACAGTTTGACAATCTGGCGGTTACTTGCGCCAAGGGATTTGAGAATGGATATATCTCTCTGTTTTTGGCTTACCGATACAAAGATTGTTGTCAGAATATTGAAAGCAGCAACAATTACCACCATGGCGACGATGAGTGAAATTACCACTCTTTCCTTTTTCATCGCTTCAAACAGGGGCCTGTTGAAAGACTGCCACTCCCTGAATGTGAGATTGTATTTTTCTTTCATCCTTTCGGAGACCTCCACGCTCTCTTCAGGTCGGTAGAGTCCGATTTCAAGACCGGTGACGACGTTTCCCATCTTGAAAAGTTTTTTTGCCGCGGCAAGGCTCATCGCCACGAGGCGGTTGTCGTAGTGTTTCAGTCCCGAATTATAAATTCCTGATATTCTGAAGGGAAACAGCTGTGTATTTTTTGATTCGGACGGAGAGACAAGGTAGACTACCTCCCCGACATTCGCGTTTATTATCGAAAGAAGTCCGGAGCCTACTATCAATGAAGGTATCTCTGGAGGCTGAAGCCCTTTTTCGGCATCGTCCATCTCTTTTTGGAGGAGGTTGAGGCTGCCTGCCGGATTTACAAGTTTTTTAAGGCTCTGGACACGCTCCCTTTGGGCTGGCGTAATTCCCCTGACAAGAACACCGTGCATAAAGGAGCCTCTTTTCATCATCGTTTCATAGTGTATAAAGGGAGAGATCCCCATGACATCTTTTTTGAAATCATTTTGTATCATCTCGGCCCATTTTTCGGGATTGTTCATTCCCGCCGGGTAGCGGTAGGCCATTATATGTGCGTTGGCGTGAAGAAAACGGTTTCTGAGCTCCGACTCAAATCCGTTGATAACGGAAAGCACCACGATAAGAGCGGCCACGCCGATTGCGAGTCCTGCGGTTGATAATATTGTGATCCATGAAAAATACCTGTTTTCCTGGCTGGACTTCAGGTATCTGAGTGCAATAAAGTGGCTTATCGACATTGTTCATCCGTATGGGTGTTGAATATTACCGCAATGATTACTTGTTTTTCAACCAGGTTGCAGCCTGTATCGCATAATAGGTCAGGATCGCGTCAGCGCCTGCGCGCTTGATACCCAAAAGGGCTTCAAGGACACACTTTTTTTCGTCAATCCAGCCGTTTTGCGATGCAGCCTTGAGCATAGCATACTCACCGCTCACCTGATAGGCGAATGTAGGTGTCTTGAATCTGCATTTTACTCTTCTTATAACATCAAGATAAGGCATGGCAGGCTTGATCATGACCATATCAGCCCCTTCCTTCAGATCCAGCGCGACCTCTGCTAGTGCCTCATTCGTGTTTGCGGGGTCCATTTGATATGTTTCCTTGGTTGCCTTTCCAAGCGCGGCCCCTGAACCTACCGCATCCCTGAAGGGTCCGTAAAATGATGAGGCATATTTTGCCGAATAGGCAAGGATGCTTTTGTTTATAAAGCCTTTTTTGTCAAGAGCCTTCCTGATTGCCCCTATCCTGCCGTCCATCATATCCGACGGAGCCACTATGTCCGCCCCGGCCTGAACATGGCAAAGGGCCTGTCTGCACAGGACCTCGATAGTTTCGTCATTGATTACGTAGGAACTATCATCTATTAGCCCGTCCTGGCCGTGGCTGGTGTAAGGATCCAGCGCAATGTCCGTGATAACCGCGATTTCTGGAAATTTCGACTTTATTTTCCTTATGGCATCAGGAACAAGTCCCTCGGGATTGTAACTTTCCTCGGCAAGCGGGCTCTTGTTTCCGCTTTCCACCACCGGAAAAATCGCTATAGCCGGGATTCCAATCTGAAGACATTTTTCCACTGTCCCGAGGAGTATGTCAACAGACTGCCTCTCGATACCCGGCATTGAGCCTATGGGCTGGCTTCTCCCTTTTCCCTCAAGGACGAAAACAGGATATATGAAATCGCCCGGATCAAGCTGAGTCTCTCTCATCAGCCCTCGGGTCACAGGCGTAAGGCGCATCCTTCTCATTCTCTTTTGCGGATAATTTCCCAACATATCGATTCTCCTAAAATCAGCTAAAGTCTTTTCTCCTGGACAGGTTCAGCTCTCCCCGGATAGGCCTTGAGGCTTTCGAGGGGGTGGACCATGCCGTAGTAAAGAGCAATGGCCAGGGCATCCGACGCGTCATAAGGCAAGGTGCCCCTTTTAAAATTCAGGAGAGTTGCAAGTGCCATGTTCACCTGTTCCTTAGAAGCCCTTCCATCGCCCGTCACAAGCTTCTTGACCTCTGTAGGAGCAACCTCCCTTGCCTTGACGCCGGCACGGTGGATGGCGCACAGGAGCGCCCCCCTCGCCTCGCCCAGCTTCAGCGCTGAAAGGCTGTTGATGCCTACAAAGGCTTTTTCAATAATGCAAATATGGGGTGAATGGCAACAGATGATTTCATAAACCGCCTCGTGTATGAGGCTGATTCTTTCACTGTATGGCATCGAAACGTCTGTTTTTATGACTCCAACGTCAACGATTTTACAGGTGGAAGTCGAAATCCTCATTTGGGCGTTTGTGTCGATTACAGCAAAGCCTACAATCCTCGAACCCGGATCTATTCCCAAGATCCTGAGCTGGCCGACTTTACTGCCCATCATAACCGCCTCT
>JADFZC010000470.1 GCA_015232735.1 Oligoflexales bacterium
AGGACATAGGGGAAAATCCTGCAAGGCTGCTAAGGTATCTGAATCAATGGATTCAAAGCGGAGCACTTGAAGGTGTAAAAGCAATTATTCTGGGGAAATTCACTGACTGCAAATTTGAAGAAGTTGATTTTGAAGCGACCATTTGGATGGAATTTAAAAACCGTCTTGAAATACCCATATTTGAAAGTCCAGATTTTGGCCATATATCTCCAAATATGCCGATTATGATAGGCGCTACGGCCGAGATCTCTGAAAATAAACTACTTTGGCATGTCTGAGGTAACATTATGAAAAAAAATATCAAACATATCTACTTTATGGGGATTGGCGGTACAGGTATGGGATCCGTGGCAGGACTTGTAAAGGAAGCCGGGTACGAGGTCACTGGCAGTGACCTGAATATATATCCGCCAATGTCAACCATACTGGAAAAACAGAACATAAAAGTGGCTACTCCATATTCAGAAAAAAACCTTATAGACGCAAAACCGGATATTGTTGTAGTTGCCAATGTTCTTTCTCGGGGAAATGAAGAGATTGAGTATATGCTTGCTCATAAGATCGAGTACACAAGCTTTCCCGCCCTTCTTGGAGAACTTTTTCTAAGTCGTCAGACAAGCATTGTTGTAGCTGGGACTCATGGAAAAACAACGACCTCATCCCTTATGGCTCACATTTTAAATCAACTCGGTGAAAAACCCGGATTTTTAATAGGAGGCCTTCCTCGCAACTTTACTTCAAGCTTTGCCGTAGGACTAGGAAATCTTTTCGTGGTTGAAGGAGATGAATACGACACAGCATTTTTCGATAAAAATTCAAAATTCTTACACTACTGTCCCAAGCATCTTATCTTGAACAATATTGAGTACGACCACGCAGATATCTTCAAGTCCATCGACGAAATCGACAATCAATTCTGCAAACTTATATCTCTGGTACCTGATCCGAAGAATATCGTAGCAAATATTGATGACATAGGTGTCGAGAGGGTTTTAAACCGACAAAGTCTGAAGGATAAGATAACAGGAATTAGTTGTTATGGAAAAACAAAAGATTCACCTATTTCCATACAGTTTACAGAAGCAATACCGGACTCCCTGAGATGGCGTGTCTCTATCAAGACAGACAAATGGGGAGTTCTGGAATTTTCAACAATTCTTCAAGGGCCCCATAACGCCGCAAACATAGCTCAGTGCCTCGGCTGTCTCTCATCCTTGACAGATTCGGGTAGTATCAAAAAAACTCCAGATATCTCGAGCATTAAAAATGCGCTTGAATCTTTTCAGGGCGTAGCGAGACGTCTTGACTTCCTTGGCAGTTGGGGAGGAATCGATGTCTTTGAGGACTTTGCCCATCATCCAACTGCTGTCCGATATGTACTCGAAAGTTTCAAAAAACATTATTCAACTAGAAGAGTCCTTGTGGCTTTCGATCCTAGAAATGCCACCAGTAGACGTAACATTTTTCTGGATAGATATTCAGAAGTCCTATCAATTGCTGATAAGGTCTTTATTGGTGAATGTCTTGAAGATAAAAGAATCCCATTTGAACAAAGAATGAATACTAATCTTCTCGCAAAAAAGATCGGCATTTCCGCCAGAGCATACGAAAAAAATGAGATGCTACTAACAGATCTGCTAAATGAAATCAAAGCCGGTGATTCAATCATATTTATGTCTTCAGGCAGTTTTTCAGGAATTCAATACAAATTAATAGAAAAACTTAAAGATCATAGGAAATAATAACTTTAACCATTATTAATACATACAATTTCATGCTATTTTTTTTGCTATTTATCAAACATGACATTATTAAAAACTTCTATTATTATTGACTATACTTAATGATTTTTTATTAATTTCCTAATGTGAAAATTCTTCTCAAAAATTTTTTGCTATACTTGCTTATTGACAACTCAGGATTTGTTCATTAATTCAATATTAAATTTTTTGAACCATAATTATGGTTTAAGCACATAATCAATAAAATCCCAGGAGAGAGGTAAGAATGACTTCAATGAGAAATTTCAATTTAGCGGTAATGGCACTTGTTCTTGGTTTTATCTTTTCTAATTGTACGGATGACAAGAAAAAGCCTGAAGAGCCTGTCAAGCCCGCGGCAGAAGCACCTGCTACACCACCGGAACAAGCTCCAGCACAAGATGTTAATTTAAAGGAAGCAACTTCAACAGTATATTTTGCATACGATGATTACTCTTTAAGTACAGAAGCTCAGGATTCTTTAAAAAAATTGGCTGATTATCTCAAAAAGACAAAATCTGCGGTTGTGCAAATTGAGGGCCATTGCGATGAAAGAGGCTCAGTGGAATACAATCTTGCTCTTGGTCAAAGAAGAGCACAGTCCGTTAAAAATTTTCTTGTTCAACTTGGGATTGAAGAATCCAGACTCCCAACAATCAGCTATGGCGAGGAAAGACCTGCCGTTGAAGGTCATGATGAAGCAGCTTGGGCCAAAAATAGAAGGGCTGAATTTGTACTTTCAAACCCATAATAGCATATAATTTTGTGCTGATTTTTCTTGTCAATAGCAGCTATTTTATAAGGTTTTCTTATTGGGAAACCTTTTGGGATATTTTTTCCCGTTAATTTCATTTTACATAATATTTTTTTTTGTGTTGGGTAATTCAAGAAATTTTTTATACATTAATTGGATTGTCGCAACCTCTATCTTTCCATCTTTCAAGATGCCCTTACACACACTTCCTATATGCTTGGTATATTGTCCTATTTCCAGCTCTTTTTTTAAATCAATTCATTGCAAACTTTTCTCCTTCAGGATACCATGCCAGTTCATAAGAGTCTAAAAAAGGCTTTTAATCTAAACAGTATATTTTTTCAAACCACTCCTGGAGGCATCCTTTGTGGATATAATAGCTCCCGTAATATTTGCTTTAATTTCAGCAACATTTGGATTAGTTCTTGGAATTCTTCTACACAAAACCAAATTAAAGGCTGCGTTCGATCATGCTCAGATTGACTCGGAAAAAATTTTGGCGGAAGCACAACAGGAACGAGACAGAATAATCAGAGAGGCGCACCAAGAAGCAAAAAAAGATTACAAGCAGAAACGTGCTCAGCTCGATAATGAGTTCAACAAACGAAGAAACGAAATCAGCAAACTAGAAACAAAATTCAAATCCAGGGAACAGGCTCTCGAAAAAAAACTGGCA
>JADFZC010000471.1 GCA_015232735.1 Oligoflexales bacterium
CCGAGGAAG
Source organism: Oligoflexales bacterium (assembly GCA_015232735.1). The sequence continues at coordinate 10 of JADFZC010000471.1, forward strand.
ATGCCATCATAAATATTGTGGACTCTTCGGCAAACTGGCAGGATCTGAAGAGGCGCTATGAGAACTCGCTCGTCGAAGATCTGTCGCTTCCTGCAGGATTCACGGCCTCTCTCAGGGAATATCAGACTTTGGGGTACAAATGGCTTTTGAGACTGTGCTGCTGGGAGACAGGGGCTCTTCTTGCAGATGACATGGGGCTTGGAAAAACGATTCAGACGCTGGCAGTCCTCCTGAAGAAAGCCCAGAACGGCCCTTCCATGATAATCTGCCCAACCTCGCTTATTTTCAATTGGTGCAGAGAGGCTGAAAAATTCGCTCCATGTCTGAACACAGTCATCTACAGTGAAAGCGACAGAACCTCGCAGTCTCTCTGTCTCAAGCCCTTCGACCTGCTTCTTGTAAGCTACGGGCTGGTACAGAGGGATATCGAAAGGCTTTCGCGGGCGGACTGGAATATCCTTGTAATAGACGAGGCGCAGGCGGTAAAGAACGACGAGGCCAAGACCACCAGGGCGGTAAGGCAAATCAGGGCCAGATGGAAAGTGGCGCTCAGCGGAACTCCGGTGGAAAACAACCTCAAGGAGCTGTGGTCGCTCTTCAGAACGGTGTGCCCAGGGCTGCTCGGCAGTTTTGAAAGCTTCAAGACAAAATATATCCTGCCGATAGAACGCTATGGGAATGTGCATTCAAGAGAGCGTCTCAGGGCCGTTATAAGGCCGTTTATCCTTCGAAGGCTTAAAAACGAGTGCCTTTCCGAGCTCCCTGAAAAAACATATGTGGACGCATATGTTGATCTCAGCCCTGAAGAAAGAGCCGTATATGATGTCATAAGGGTTCAGGCAATAGATAAAATCAGGGAAAATTCCCAAAAGGCTGAAACATCCGGCCGCGCGGACAGCGGAAGGTTCGATATCCTGGCCGCCCTTACCAGACTTAGGCTTGCCGCCTGCCATCCGGGGCTTGTACTTGACGAGGGAAGTTACAGCTCATCAAAACTGGAATATCTGAGGGAGCTGTGCCAGAGGCTTAAGGATGGCGGCCACAAGGCGCTCATATTCAGCCAGTTCACAAGTTTTCTTTCGCTTATTGGCGATCTTCTGGATGACATGGAATTTACGTATATGGTGCTCGAAGGCGGTTCATCCACCAAAGAGAGAGAAAAGATGGTCGGGCGTTTTCAGGCCGGAGAGACCGATTTTTTTCTCATTTCCCTTAAGGCCGGGGGATACGGCCTGAACCTTACCAGGGCTGACTATGTGATTCACATGGACCCGTGGTGGAATCCCGCCGTGGAGGACCAGGCGACTGACAGGGCATATCGCATGGGACAGGCAAACAAGGTTACTGTCTATCGCATTATCGGAAGGGGAACAGTCGAGGAGACGATCATGAAGATTCACGACAGCAAGAGGGACCTTGCGACGAGGCTGCTTGAGGGGACATCGCAGGCAAGTGCGTTGACCCGGGAGGAGATGTTGAAAATCATGGAAGTTATTTCATAGCTTGACCCTACAATCCGGAATTTTTGGGAACCGCCTTGACTTCAGTAGGACCAAAAATCTGTGAATATTCTGAAGAGCCGGCCTGATTTATTGCAGACATCCTGTAAAAATATTTTTTGCCCGTTTCCGCCTTTGCATCCTTGAAAGGGACAAACGGGTTTTGATCATCCATCACCCTGCCGCCAACCACCTCCCATGGACCCACGTAATAGGGTGAACGTTCCACTTTATAGTACTCCCCGCCGACGCTGCCCCGAAAAGATATCGCATGGGGATTGCTGCCCTCGAGGATTTCCGGAACCGTCGGCGGCTGAAGCGGTGGAAGAGGGAGACCTCTGATTTCAAAAGCGGCCTTTATCAACATCTTGAAGACGGCGATCTCCTCGTAGACCTTTCCGGATTCAAAGCCGGGATAGTGGAATGAGAAATACTGTTCATATTCCTTGTGGTGATAGAATCCCCCGCTCCTGTGATGACCGCGCAAACTCCAGATCAAGGCCCCTGAACTTCCGTCGGCTATCACTTCATCCAGCATCTCCTTCATGCTGTCGACCTTGCTAAGGCCAAATTCACCTACGACAAAGGGTTTTTTGCCCTTCGAGAGAGCCCTGTCCTTTGACGCCCTTGCCTTGAAACTATGCCCCTTGCCGTGACCCTCATAATAGTGGTTTGTCACGATATCAATATATGGACTTTTTAAGATGGTTTCGGAAGCCTGCATAAATGGGGAAGCCCCGTCGAATTTTCCGTCCATGACAAGGTGGTTTGGATCGAGACTCTTGATATATTTTGCAATATCCAAAGTCCACTCGTCGGTGGCAAGAAGTTCATTGCCGGTCTCCCAGCAGAGGATGGCCATATCATCCCTGTATTTTTGCCCAGTGAATATGTTTGTCCTGTTTACAAGATAACTTATGGTCTTTTTGAAATCCTCCCGTATTTGGGGATCACTCCAAAAAGCGCCCGCCTCCTTGCCGCGAAATTCTGCATACTCCTTGATTCCGCCCCACCAGTGCCAGTTGTCAACAAATGGAATGATGATTCTTATTCTATGCTTGTTCGCCAGAAACAACGCATAATCCAGTCCGACAAATGCCTCTTCATTGAATACACCAGGGGCCAGAACGTGCCTGACTCGGTTTTCCTTATCCCCCTTTTTCTTCACCGAGAGCACATATGATCTGGTCACCAGTCCCCCCAGTCTGTCAATAGTCAGAATCACGTCAAGCTGCTCCTTCGGGTCTATCAAATGGAGTTTGACTTCTTCATCCTCCAGAATCGCAATGTTGGGAGCATTGATGGAGACAAATCTTAACTCCCTGTCTCCCACCATCAGCCTGTCATTTTTCCTTGAAACGAACTCCTTGAACGGTTCTCCTTCTTTTGCGGCGGGCTTTGCCCCCTGGGCACCGCCGGCTGCCATAAGACTGAAAGTCATAACGGCTGCTGTCATTTGTCTAAAGCCATACGTTAAAAAAGATTTCATACACCAGGTCCCCTTTGAGAAATAAATAATAAATTTTTTCTTGAAGGCTATAGTCGCTCGTCAACTAAGTTTTTCCCTGTCAGGCCGGATCTTCTTCCGTCTGCCCGCTTCGCTCGTCGATCATTTATTCCCTAAACTCACTCCTCGCTCATTGTCAGCCGAAAGAATCTCTCGACCTGATAGGGAA
>JADFZC010000472.1 GCA_015232735.1 Oligoflexales bacterium
GGTCAGGTTTGAAAAGCCGCCCGATATCGAACAGCCCCTCTATTTTCGTATCGCGGTGATGGAGGAATCCCGGGGCATGATATGGCTCAAGGGGTCGGAAGCCCCATGGGAAAAGGTTTCTCAAAAGGAGCCAAAAGGCGACATGTCATTGTCATACACCCTTATCATGGAACAAAGGGGACTTCCAACGGTCCCGCTCCTTGAAAATGCTGTTTCCATCAAACCGATTCATGACGCGAAGAAAGACGAGGTGACATGGCAAAGCTCGCGTGATCTCTACATGAGTTCATCCGATCTTATCGAGGCGGTTTCGAATTTGTCGGACCGCTATGAGCCTACGCACAAGGTCGAGACATGGAAAGCTCCAAAAATAAGGATAAGCGAAAGGGTAGCAGGGCTTGTATCGAAACTTAAAACACTTTCATCTGAAGCTCAGGTTAACCTTCTGCTTGAATTCATGAAGGACTTCAAATACACGCTGGACCCCGGACTTCTCTCGAGAAACGATCCCCTGGACGACTTTCTTTTCAACAAAAAAAGCGGATTTTGCGAACATTTTGCCGCGGCTTTTTCAACCGTATTAAGGCTTGCCGGGACGGAATCCAGGGTAGTCACAGGTTTCCACGGGGGAACCCTGATCGGGGAAAGCGGATACATGCTGGTCAGAAACAGCGATGCACATGCGTGGAGCGAGGTCTGGATTTCAGACAGGTGGCTCAGGGTTGACCCGACCACGGTAATAGATGGAGGTGAGAATCACAGGACGAAAAAGGTATCGCTGGGCTCTCTTCCCGCCGCACTGATGTCATATTATTTCAAGCTTCTTGCATCCAATATCTGGAAGTCATTGCCCGATATCGATGACCTTACGATATTCCTTTTCTTATTCTCCGCCGTTCTTCTCGTATTTGTCGTTTTCACGGCACTCGTGAGAAGATATAAGGCACTTCCGCGATGGAGAAGGGCGTGGATTTCCATGGAACTTAGGCTCGAAAGACTTGAACTTTCAAGGCGGCGCGATGAGGGAATCTGTGATTTCATGGAACGCTGCAGTGGACATTATCCGGCACTCTCCGCGGAATTCTCCAGAATAGCAAGAACCTATTCTGAAATTGTCTTCGCAAAGTCATTTTCATGCAATCTTCCCAAGGAACTTGTTGACGATGTGAAAACATGTCTGAAAAATCTCAAAAAAACAGGCGCGATCAAATGACCTCTACTCATCAGGAGGAAAATGGAGACCTGACGGAAGCGACTTCACCACCTGACAGTACTGGTTTTTCAGTCTTTCGACCAATTCCAGGACAGACGGGATATCTTGAATAAGGGCGCATCCCTGCCCTGCTTCAAGTTCACCTTCATCCATGTCGCCATCCATCATACCCAGCTTCGATCTGCCTTTTCCCAGAAGAGCCTGAAGTTCCTCCCTGCTTGCTGAGCGGTCTTCAAGTTCTTTGACTTTAAAAAAGAATTGATTCTTTATGAGACGGACGGGCACAAGTTTCCTCATGGATAACATTGTTGAATCGGATTTTGATTTTACAATAATGTCCTTGAAGTTCTGATGAGCGCTGGATTCCCTTGTGGCAATGAATGCTGTTCCCATTTGAACGCCCTGTGCCCCCAGACATAGGGCCGCGGCTATCGATGAGCCGTCAATAATTCCGCCCGCAGCAATCACAGGGATATTCACCGCCCTGACCACTTGGGGAATGAGGACCATGGTCGTGATTTCATCACGGCCGTTATGTCCGCCAGCCTCAAAACCTTCGGCCACTACGGCATCCACGCCAGCCTCCTGGCACTTGACAGCCAGTTCAGGCGTTGATGTCACATGAACGACGATCGCACCATGGTCTTTCAGGAAAGGGGTGAAGGTTTTTGGGCTTCCCGCGGATGTGAAAAATATTTTTATCCCGAGTGAAAGCGCCGTCTCAATCTGCTCTTTCGCACCTTGATGGAGAAGAGGAATATTTACCCCTATGCTTTGATCTGTCAATTCCCTGGCCTTCAAAATATGCTGCCTGAGAAGATCCCTTGACATGGACCCTGCGCCGATAAGCCCCAATATGCCGGCATTGCTGCAGGCCGCCGCCAGCCTGCCTCCTGAAACCCAGATCATTCCAGCTTGAATGACAGGATATTTGATATTAAAAAGTCTGCATATATTATTTTCTTCTTGTTTCATCATTTGACCACCAAGGAATCTGCCATCATCAAAAAATCACAACTCTTTCCCTGCCGCCAACATAAACAGGGGCATGCTAAGTCAATAACCCTGCTAACGCGGCAAGTCGCCATAACCATATATGACTTTATTTTGGCGGTGGTCAATAATAAAAGACAAACTTCCCATAAGAATCGTCACGGCAACCATGCAGGAATGTGATCCGAATTTTTTTTGTTTTTTCCCTTTCGCGGCCATAACATGTGAAAAAATCTGGTTGGTAAACCCGGCACTGAAGGACGAGGTTTCCTTGAACTTGATGATCTGCGCTTGTTTTCGGTCTAGTCTTGAAATCTCCTGACCAGTTTTTTCGGGAAGAGAAGATGAAACTCGAAAGGCAAAAACCCGGATGAATTGTCATTTGTCAGAAGGATCGTCCTTATCTGGCATCCATTTTCCTCAAGATGGGCCTTGACAGCGCTCATTCCCACCCCTAGACCGGATATCTCTGACACATCATCCTTTGTCGAAATCCCGTCGCTGAATATTAGCCTGCATATCTCCTGAAGATCCGGGCATTCGGGGGGAAGAAGCCCCTTTTCCGTTCCAAGTTGCCTTAGCTTTGCAAGATTGATCCCCCTTCCATCATCATGATATTTGAGAGTGAGAAATGAATCCCCCATCTCCATTTCTATGAAAATACTGCCATTTTCCTTTTTATTCTTTTTTATCCTTTCGTCGGCAGCCTCGATGCCATGATCGAGGGAGTTTCTGAACAGGTGTATAAAGGCATTTTTCAGTGATGCCTGAAGATTAATATGCAGTTTATAGCCGTGATCCTTTATCAATATCTGGGGCACAGCCTTGCCCAGATCGCCGGCGAGATCGCCTACCGAATTGACAGATTCAAGTATCAAATCTTTCAAATCCCAATAAATCCTCTTTTCCAGCGTTGAGTAGGCTGTCTGGACGACCTCTCTCTCTTCCTGGGAAAGCTTCAACGTATCAACCT
>JADFZC010000473.1 GCA_015232735.1 Oligoflexales bacterium
GGTTAGCTTGAACAACCTCGCCCTGAAGGACGAGGTTTCCTTAAACTTGATGAAAGTCGTTTTCTTATGACCGAAGATATTCGTTGGAAGCAACGCTATGAAAATTTTGACAAAGCCCTGCAACGGCTCTTTGCTGCCCAAAAAGCCTTAAGCGAAAATTATGAAAATGATTTGTACCGGATAGCGCTCATAGGTGCCTTTGAATTTACCTTTGAGCTTGGTTGGAAAACTTTAAAGGACTACTTGAAGTATGGTGGTGTCAATACATCGTTGCCAAGGGAAGTCATAAAACAGGCTTTCCACTACGCATTGATAGAGGATGGTCAGGGTTGGATAGACATGCTTGAAGATCGCAATATCATGTCTCATGCTTATGACGAAGAGAAATCCAAACTCATTGCCGCAAGGATCATGTCGAAGCATATTTCTGCACTGTCCCAAGTCCATAAGTTCCTGAAGGAAAAATTGGTGAAATGAAGTTTGGTCTTCCCGAGTACGCCCTTGATGAGTTGAAGCGATATTTTGCATCAAAGCCAGCGATTTTGGAGGTTCGCATTTTCGGATCCCGTGCATTGGGTACTGCAGAAAAAGGCAGCGATATTGATTTTGCCATCATCACCACTGAAGATCACGACATTTCCTCTCATGTCAAGGGTGATCTCGATGAGTTAAAGCTGCCATACCTGTTCGATGTGGTCGATCTAAAATTTGTCGTAAGCACATCTTTGCGGGATCATATCGAGAGGGTTGGCAAGCTTTTTTATCCAAGTCCCCCACCTTAAATTCTTTTGTGTCACCATGATGTCACTTGCAACTACAAGGCCCTAGAAAAAACCGGCCACGGCTGGTAAACGTACTTCCGACTTTAGTCGGCTGAATGGATCTACCTATTTCAGCAGATGTTTGTTTACCAATAATATTAATACAAATATTTAATAGAGCTGCAAAAACAATAAAAAAACCAAATGCATCAATGATAATATGCAATTAATCTAATAGATACATTGATTTAACAAAATAAGTTTTAATAAATATTATTTTGTTGACTTTTAAATTATAAAAACATATAAAATGCATTACGAATGTTATAGCTTTAAATTGTATTAAAGCTTTAATAATAATGTCATTCTAAAATTTAAGGGAGGTAAAAGTATGACAAACAAATTATTGTCGGTGGTAATGGTCGCAGGTTTAATCGGGTGTGCAGGCCAAGGCGGCTCCAATAAAAATGAAGAAGCAAAGAGCGAAAATACCAATGTGACAGCAATGACAGCAGAAAAGGCAAAGGAACTTAATCTGCCAAAATACGTTATCGTAGTCAGAGACATCAAGACCGGAGAAATTCTTTCTTCAAGAGCATCTAACGAAGACAGTGCCGTAGAGTCATTTGAAGCGCTTATCAATAAAGAACTGGCTGAAAAGGGTTCTTTGATAACTGTTACAAAGGACGACACATCAGCAGAGAGCTCGGCTGACAGCTTTTGGGGATGGGGCGGAACCGGCGGCTATAGCTATAACTATGGCTACGGCTATAACTACGGCTATGGTTACGGTGGATATCCCTACTACTACAGCAACGGTTATCGTTACGGCTATGGCAGCTACTGGGGAGGATATGCCGGTGCATACAGCTACGGCCGATACGGCTGGGGCTGGTAATCAGCCGGCTCGTTTGAGCCTTATAAGGCAGGCAACTAGACCGGCCTGAAAAAGAAAGCCCGAATTGAAATAATAATTCAATTCGGGCTTTTCATTTTTATTATTTGAAGAATATCGTTTCTTCAAATTGGCAAGTTCTTACTGAAGTTTTTGACAGGATTACCAGTGCCAGCGATATCCCCAGCCGCCCCAGTATCCGCCCCAGTAGTTCGGGTATCCATAGCCGTAGCCGTAATGATTATAGTATGGGTAGTAACCACGGCCTCCCCAGCCCCAGCCCCAGCCCCAGCCTCGGCCCCAGCCGCCCCAGCCCCACCAGCTGTCGCTTGAACTGTCGGTTGCAGTATCATCTTTTTTAACGGTGATCAGGGTGCTTTTCAAGGCAAGCTCTTTTTTAATAAGGGCTTCAACATCTCTTGTGTCTGGTTTTTCGTTGGTTGCTCTCGATGAGACAACGTTTCCGAGACTGTCCTCAACTACGATAACGTACTTGGGCACTTCCTTGGTTCCCCTGAGGCTTTCCGGATTTTGTACCGAAGATGGCCTGGCGGGTGTACTAGTGACTGTTTCATTTGATCCTTTTTTCGTGTCTCCGCATCCTGCAAGTGTCAGTATGCAGAGTACTGGGATCGACTTCTTTAAATACATAGAATAAACCTCCCTAAAATTAAACAATTAGTTGTTAATATAATTAGTTGGCACTTATGCTAATTATTTTTTACGTGCTTTAGAAGCAATATTAACAACTCAACGTCGGTGTGTTATTATTTTTCTAATAATCTGTCAAGAAAAACAAAACATATGGATGTAGAATTAATAAAGAAAATTTATTTTAAATAAAAAAAGTACTAGAAAGACCATAAGTAATAAGTAGATATGAAATTCAAAGGCAGGAGTGACGGAAAGTTGGAGGAATTTTTAATGAAATTCATAACTAATATAAAATTGTAATAACAAAAAATTGACATTATTGATAAAATGGTATAATTAATAATACGTACCTTTTTGTTATTTTGACATATTAAAGGTATCTAAAACAAAGAGAGTTAATGTGATGAGAAGTCTAATTGTATTATTTTTAGGGGCGCTTCTTTCTTTTGGATGCGGGATTGAAAAGAATATTAATTTAAGTCCTGAAAATTATGATAATGAGGATAATAATGACAGCAGTACAGATCAGACAAAGGAGAGTCGTCCGGAGAGACAGGGACAGGTTTACTGGGGACCGATAAAAAATCTTGATTATTTGACAAGTCGTCTTATGCCTCTCGACTGGTATGGCCAGGCGCAGCAAAAAGGATTTAATCCAATAATTGCGGTACTTGATAATGGATTTGTCGGTATCGATGAGGTTGCAGGAAAGACGCTTCCTAACGATATTAGGGTGGAGATGCCTGCAGAAGAAAATCCAATCACTACCGTGCACGGGACGAAAATGGCTGAAATAGCCTTCGCGGTTGCTACCGGAAAGAGCGTTTTTGATCCTTCAATAAAAGCCCCTTTGATGAAAAT
>JADFZC010000474.1 GCA_015232735.1 Oligoflexales bacterium
CCGGAATGGAGAATGTTATGGCAAGATTGGCCGCTGAGGTATGCGGCATGATCTTTAAAAAGGTGGTTGAGTTTGCGGCGCTGCTGAAATCATTGGTTTTCAGGTAGCTGGTACAATAATCCTCAAGAGTCGAAGTCCCGCCCATCGTCGATCCATATGCAATACCTGTACGCTCGTTTTGAAGATCTTCTGCCGCAAGGCCTGCATGCCTTATGGCCTGAGTGGTGGCCTCAACCGCCAAAAGGGAAACCCTGCTCATGGACCTTCTGAACACCCTCGGAATTGCCTGCCCGTCGAAGTTTTGGACAGGCGCGGCAAGCCTCGTGCTCAATCCCCGCGGACTTCGCTGCCACTCCTCCATAATGACAACTGCGTAAAGTCCTTCGAATAACGATGAGATGAAAGACTCATACGTAAGCCCGACAGGCGACACAACTCCGATGCCGGTAATGGCAACTCTGCGCTTCCCGCTCATGTGTACAGCCCTCCATTGACCCTTATCACCGCACCATTGATATACGAGGCATCATCAGAAGCCAGAAAACGGGCTACCTTTGCAACTTCACAGGGACGGCCCATGCGTCCAACAGGGATCATGCTTTTCAGGTCAGTCTCAGGCATGTTTTTTGTCATGTCCGTTTCAATAAGTCCCGGACTTATGGCGTTCACCAGAACCCCCTTCCTGGCAACTTCCTTGGCAAGCGATTTGGTTGCCGCTATTACGGCCCCCTTTGCCGCACTGTAGTTTGTCTGCCCTCTGTTTCCAGCCTCGCCCGAAAGGCTTACAATTGAAATTATCCTGCCCCATCTTTTTTGTATCATATTCTCCAAAGATGCTTTGTTAATATAATAAAACGAGTTAAGACCAGCTGTTATGACCGATTGCCATTTATGCTCGTCCATGAAAAAGAAAGGGGCGTCATCATTGAAACCCGCGTTATGAATGACTATGTCAAATCCATTTTTCATCGTGGCATCATGCATTGCAGTCTTTATATTTTCCGGACTGGATAAATCAAGCCTGAAAGCCTCCGCGTTTTTCCCGCCTTTGCGAAGGTCTGCAACAATGTCAGCCGCCAGTTTTCCGTTGTTCCTGTAAGTAAAAACAACCTCATAACTGCCGCACCCGGAAAACTCCCGGACAATGGCCTCTCCTATCCCCCTGGTTCCTCCTGTAACTAGAACTCTCTTAATGGCATGATCTCCTCTGAATCTATCAAAAACTTCATTGTGGCGCTCGCCAAAAGCTCATTATCCTCCGACGCTGTCTCGCAATAGAACTCTCCAAAAGGGAAAAACTCGTTGGTCAGCGTAGAATGAAAAATCATCAGATCACCATGATGAATTCTTTTATCCGGATTTACAACACTGAACTTGCTTATGCTTATCAAAAAACCGTTTTTGGGTTTGTCCTGGGAGTTGCCCACCTGAAGAAAATAGTTTACCGCTACTGACTGCGCCATCATTTCCACAAGCCAGTGTAAGACGAAACAGTTATTTGACTTGTCCCAATAAGGCGCGCTTTCCCGTATCCTGCTGCTAACCATGCAATGATTTCTCTCCGGATGAAATGCGTTTATCCTGTCCAGAAGGAGCATCGTCCTTTTGTGTGGAATGCAGGATTCTATCGGAGGAAAATCTCCCTGGTATGAGCTTATCCTATGCGATAACGATATGCCGGTCATCCACATCTCCGCCATTCACTGAAAACCGTTTCACCTCCTGCCGAGACCGCCAGTCTCCTGTAACTGTCTCCGGACAACGGCATATCATAGTAAGTAAATTTGTTTTCGTCCCATTCGCTTTCAACCCTGTCCACACAGCCGTATTTTTCGTTTATCATGTTGTCAGTCATTTCACTGCAAAACCCGTACTCGCAGGACATAAGTTCAAACGCCGCTTCATTTGAAAGAGTATCTGCCCTTCCGCTCAAAAGGAAAATTTCCGCCCTGGCAATCCTTCCTGTTCCCCCCCACAGGTATTCATTGGTGTGAATAACAACGGCGCAGCGGCCGGCCCTATTTTTCATCATTGATGAAACGTAATAAAGAGACTTGTCGATTGAGAGGTATCCGCCGAGCAGCGTTATTATATTTTTATGAATTTCCTGAGTAAGGGCAAGATAGCCGGCAGTGGCATGGCAGACAGAATGCTGAAAATCCTTCGGGGAGACGGGGCAAAAGCCGTCCCCGGCGTCATGAGCTACGCTATAATTCGATGAAATCTCTCCAAAAGCGGTGGAGATATAGAGATCGCACCCATCGTCAAGAACAAGCGAATCGAACTGCCCTGGATGGCGGCCAAGGGCTTTGATAAAAATACCAACGCCAGCCCTCTGAATGGGAGTCATGCGTCTTGAGAGCTGATGCCTTATCATGCCCTCAGGCTCATGGTCAAAGAGGTCATAGGTATCATAATAATTCAAATAAACAGCCATTCTTCCTACTTCTTGAAAATGAGGGACACATTGCTTCCTCCGAAACCAAAGGAATTGCTTAAGGCATAACAGGATCTTTTATCTGGTATATCAAGGGAAAATATTTTACACCATTCAACGGGATCATCAAGAACAATAAGACTTATTATTCCTTCAATAATCCCCGATGCCGAAAGGGCATGCCCATGCAGCCCCTTCGTGGAATGATATATCATTCTTTGAGGGAACATCTTTTTCAAAGCGGCAATTTCAGCCTCATCATTCCCCTGAGTCCCGGTGCCATGGGCATTGACATAACAAATATCTTCCGCCGACAGTCTTGCTTCCCGCATGGCAGTTTCCATGACTTCAAACATCCTCGAACCATCAGGGTTGGGCCTCACCGGGTGATAAGCTTCATTGACCCCGGCGTAACTGCAGATTTTGCCAAGATATTCCCGTTGAACTGATCCATCCTCCAGCAATATCAGGCCTCCGCCCTCACCCAGATTTATGCCTGTGCTGTTGCCTCTCAAGGGCCTGCAGATTTCCTGACTCATTATTTGCAATGAATTGAAGCCCTTGATTGTGAGGGAGGTCAGCACGTCGAATCCTCCGGCAAGAACCGCCTTGAAAAGACCGGCCTTAAGCGCCCGGCAAGCTTCCCCCACCGCCACAGAACTTGACGCGCAGGAGTTTGAAAAGCATAACGAGAAACCCCTGATAGGGAAAATGGCCCTAAGGTCATCA
>JADFZC010000475.1 GCA_015232735.1 Oligoflexales bacterium
TATGATCAGTTGCATCAGATCTGCTATTTTTACATTGGCGATGTCACAGGGCATGCGGAAGCCAGAAAAAAAGAGCAAGCAAAAATGTTACAAGGTAGGATGAATAAAACTTGACGCCAAGATGCTTCAAGGCCTTCTTGCCCCAATCGACAGATTCCGGATAATACGTTATCCACAGATAGACTCTTGAGATCTTGCCGCAGATCCTTGAGGCTACTTCACTTCTTTCTTCCGTAAGCTCAAAAAGCTCCTTGTACAGGGCTATGGCATCAACCATCTCGGTTGACATGGACATGGCATCAGCCAGAAGCTCGTTAATGGTGAACCATTCGGCAAACAGCGGGGAATCACGCATTTCCCTTACATTGGGGGGCAGATAATTGTTTGCATCCCTCAAGAGGGCCTTTGCCTTTGTATAAAGGAAAAGGGCTGAAGCTCGCTTTCCAGCGCCAAAAAGTATGCGTCTCGATATATTATGATCAGGCAGAGGATCACCATTTTGATGATGAAAAGCCATTTCAAACATCATCTTGTCTTCCAGATCCTCAAACGATTTTGAAATCAAAAGGAGATATTCCAGATAGGCGCGATGCAGCTCCCTTCTCCGTATTTCGCTGCAGAAGCTCCACGCAGCATCCCGGATCCTGTCGTGAACGAAATGAACTTCATCCTGATCGTTAAGAACAAGCAGATTCTTTTTAACCAGATCATCCAGTATCCTGTCGATGCTCTGTCTTTTCATTGCACTGGACGTGTCATCATCCGCTTTTTGGTCTCCCGTTACCGAAAGCAGGGCACCGACAGCGGCAGCAGGGATTGAATTGCCGGCAACGGAAATCGTCACTATCAGGAGGAAAGCCTCATCGGACAGACTGCGGATTCTATCCTTGACAAGGTCGGCAACCTTTTGATCGACGCTATGGTTTTTTGATGCTTGAACGTCAAAATGGTAGTTATTGTCCTTATCCAGACGGAAAATGCCATTTTCAAGAATTGCATGGAGGTACGTGTATATATGAAAAGGATTTCCAAGAGTCAATGCAAAAGCAATCTCTTTTATCTTGTCCACCTCCGGGCTCTTTTCATCAAGCAGAAGTTCGATTAGGCGGTCTGACTGCGATCTGTCAAGGGGATCAAGCATTATTGTGTTTTCCGCCCCAAGATTCGACAATACCAGCCTGTGAAACTTATGCTCCCTGGGCAGCTCTTCAGATCGATAGGCGCAGAGAATCAGCGTTTTTTTCATCTCGCCCCGGCTGGTCAGGCTGACATTCTCCCTTAAAAATCTGATGCTGGTCTCGTCAGCCCACTGCATGTCGTCAAGAAAAATGATGGTTCCTTTCTTTTCAATGGTGAGATCAGTGATGAATTTTCCTATGGTTTCGTGAACAAGTTTGACTTCAAGATCATGAGGCAAAGGGGGAAGTTCGGCAAATTTCGGGAAATGTTTTTCCAGATAGGGAAATCTTGACTTGAGAAGGGAGCCGTTGGGATCAAGGTCAGTCAGCAGCCTCTTTTGCCACATATCGTATTCCGCCCTGGAAGAATTGCTTAAAGTATTTTCAAAATCACGAAATATCTTGCTCATGGCTCCGAGGGGGATGTTATGTTCGTACTGGGTGAACTTTGCCTCATATACATGCATTCCCCTGTCCCTGGCCAGTTTCAACATCTCCTTCGCAATCCGTGTTTTGCCTATGCCTGACACGGCGCCCAATGTCATAAGACGCCCATGTCCATTCATCGTTGAATCGAGTGCGGCCTCAAGACGCTCCAAAATGTTTTCTCTTCCCACAGTACTTATGTTGAAATTGAGTTCCCGGCATGGATCGTGTTTTCCCAGTGCAAAAGGGGCGATAATTCGGCTTTTTTCAAAAGAAGTCTGGCATTTTATCAAATCGTAGTAGAGTCCGTCCGCCGATCCGTAACGTTCCTGCGGATTTTTTCTTAACAGTTTTTCAATTATCTTGCAAAAAGGGGCGAATGCCCGATCTATTTTTTTGGTTGCCATAGGCAGGACATTCAGGATGTTTCTGCACAGTTGTTCCTTGTTTTCTGATTGGAAAGGCTCCTTTGAAAAAAAACGCGCATGCATAATGGCGCCGATTGCATAAAGATCAATGGCAGCCCGATTTTCCATCGTAAGATATCCCAGGCACTCCGGGGGGGCAAATGGCAGATCACGAAGTCCGATATCCTGGCTCATAGGTCCGAAAATTGATTTTTCAAAACCAAGGAGTGTCACGCTTTTCAATTCAGCATCATTAAAATATATGTCATCAGGTTTGATATGCCCATGAAAAATCCCCTGGCTATGACAAATCCGTACAAGGTCAACCAGCTGGATTGCCATCTGCAATGTTGCGACAAAGGTGGCGGATGTATCCTCCTCATTGTCATGTTTCGCAGGATTTTCGAGCAGTTTTCGAAAATTCATGTCATAAGGAACCGCTATTTTCACTGTAACGCCATCATAGTCGAAATAGGTCTTGGAAATTCGCATCATGACGGGATGGTTTATCGCGGAAAGTCTGGCGATGGCCGCGTTGACAGCTTCTTTTTTGCTAAAGGCATTCTCCAATGCCAGTCGCCGTACAATATAATGATCAGTCATGACGCCAGCCTGCCGTTCCCCGTTATTTTCATTCAATATCCGTTTTTTTCATTTTTTATAGATGCCACCATTTATTTCGGAAAAAAAAACAATTTCCTTAGGTAATTGGCTCGATTTTTTCAAATGAACAGGGTCTGCCGCTTCTACATGATCAATTAAAATATGTTATTTCATTATGTTATGTCAGATCAGATCCATGAATTCTAGGGTGAGGATTTAGCTGGCAAGATATAATCTATTCCCATTAACGATCGAGAGACCAGGCCTCTTTGATCTTTTCAAAGAGTTCCCGCGTGCGCCCGGGGTCTTTGTCGCCCAGGATCAAAAACGAGGTGGAGCTTTTCAATATGATGAATGGTGGCCGGTCCGCCTCGACATAAAGCTCCCCCCTGCCCAGATTTTCAACCTCGAAATGGCCCCGCAATGTATATTTATGGGCATAACCGTTTGTCCGTGCCAGGATCCGGGGTAGTGACTCCGCCAGTGAAACTGACTTGAAATCCGACCAGGGATATTTTCCGCCATACATGAAATTTTTAACTA
>JADFZC010000476.1 GCA_015232735.1 Oligoflexales bacterium
AATTATTTGCCGTTATTTCTGTATGTTATGCCGAATTTTTCCCTCTGCTGAAATAACCCGCTTTACAAACTCCGGCGGAAAGGCTAAACACGCCGGGACGCTGTCACAGCCAGTGAAAAGGCCTAAAAATTCATACCTTTGACAGAAGAATTGAGACCCGCCGCCGTAATCCCTGTGTATAATAGTTAGCAATCCACAGGCAAGAGTTGAGGACAGGAAATGACTATCAGAAAGCCCATGAGTTGGAAATGCATCGCAAAGAACGACAAAATGCAGCACTGCACCACAACTCTGCCCGTTGAAGATGATCTGGAAATATTTGTGGCAAAGTGGATACCAAATGATCCAGGAAAAATATGCGCCGCACTTCAGATTGTACACGGCGATGCCGAACACGGCGGCAATTATATCGCTTTCGCGGAGGTTTTGACCGAAGCCGGATTTGCCGTCTACGCGGATGATCACCGGGGGTTTGGAAAAACTGCCGGTTCCATCGATAAACTTGAATATCTTGCCGAAAGCAACGGATGGTTCAAAGTTGTGGATGATCTGTATAAAGTCTCAGTCATGATAAAAGGTGAATGCCCAGGCGTTCCATTGTTCATGCTTGGACACAGCACAGGCTCTCTATTCAGCCGTACATATCTTTATCGTCACGGCCGAGAAATCGATGGACTGATACTGTCAGGTACCTGCGGCAACCCGGGAATAATGGGACTTATCGGGCTGATCCTAGGCAGATTGATGGTCAAATTCCAGAATCCGAAAAAGGTATCCATGATAGGCTACAATCTCACAAAAAAGAGATACAATGAATACTTTAAGCCTAACAAGACTCCCTTTGACTGGTATACCCGCGACATGGATGCGATCAAAAAGTATATGCGAGATCCCTATTGCGGCCACATTTTTACAAATCAGCTCTTTCTCGATATACTGACAGGACTTACAGATCTTTTTAAAAAAAATAACATGGCAAAAATACCACGAAATATTCCAATTCTCCTTTTCGGCGGCGATAAGGATCCCTTCGCAAAAAAAGGCAAAGGCATAGAAGAGGTCTCAGCAAGCTATAAAAAACTGGGAGTGAAAGACGTAACGACAATAATCTATCCCGACGGCCGTCACGAGATGCTGCAGGAAATAAATCGAAACGAAGTCTACCGCGACATTACCAACTGGCTATTCAGTAAACTGAATCTACTGCCTGATTCTGTCTCCCTGGCCGGCCCTGGCCAGCGATGAAAGACAGTCTTTTTGGGGTAATTCATCGCCGCATAGAGCAGTGCAGCCACATAATCTAGAATCTTTTAAACCGTTTTTTATCCAGATTTTATTTCTGGCATATTCAAGGCTGTGTTCTCTGATTACCTCTTCAGCCACAGATTTGATCACCTTCCAGACAAGAGCCGCTTTGGACCTTAATTTTAAAATTCTTGCTTCTGTAATCTTGGCATGACGCTTGCATATTTCCGGGTGCCCGTATGAATTGGAGACCCGGATGGAAAATGCACATCATGCAAGTTCGACTTCTAATAGAATGAAATTCTTTATAATACCAATTGTTGGAATTTTTACCACAGTTGTTCACCTTCTAATGACCGGGTGTATAAAACCGTTGACAGGCAGGTTGAGTCAGGAGACGGATAAAACAGACACCATTTTCATATTCGGTCACCGTGGTGATTCACTTGAATATCCGGAAAATACTGTCAGTTCCGTCCGATCAGCGCTTGGAAAGGTCGACGGCGCTGAAATAGACATTCAGTTGACAAGTGACGGGAAGGTGGTTGTGTTGCATGACGATACTCTTCAACGCACCGCTGCGTCTGGCCAAAACCTGGACTCCAGGTTGTTGACAAGTGGCATCAATACATTGAACTGGAATCAAATCAAGGATATAAAGGTCGGTCCCCAGGACAGACTCCCATCATTGACAGATATTTTGGATCTTTTTAAGCAACGGGATTTCATAGACAAGCGTCTGCTGATCGAAGTCAAATCATACGGGACTGGCAATATCAAAGTTCAAAAGGAAATGGTTCAGGCCTTGACAGATATTTTCAATTCAGCGGAGTACAAAGACCTGTTGCCAAGAATGCACTTTATTTCCTTCGATAAAAAGATCCTTTCCATGTTGCAGCAGCCAGCCTCTCTTGGAAACAGCATCAAGGCCTCAATGATCGTCAAGGCAGATGCGATTGCCAATCCCGATGACTGGCCGAAGCTGCTCGATGAAATAAGTTCTTTTAGTGGGATCGATCTGGAGTCAAATATCAATCTGCTGGTTAAAAACGCCGATGGCAAAACCTTTATTCAGATGGCGAAAGAACAGAACAAAAAGGTTATAACGTGGATCAATCGCGTCAATCGAACAGACGGTTACCTGTTCAAACACATATCAAAAATGAGCGGTGCGGATATTTTCACTTCGGATCTTAACCTGTCCGTCTGGAATGGAAAGCTGACTCAGAAGAGAGTGCAAGAGGTCAGAGACCTGTACCATATTGGATCGGCAGTCGAAGCTGCATCTCCACTGATTGACGGAGGGCTTGATGGCAAAACGATCATTTATTCACCGGTTGGCGATACATATTCAAATCTGGATTCCATGGACAGTGCTCTTTCCAAGGATTTTGAAAACATATTTTCCATGAGTGACGTTAAAAGGGTTATTTTTCAAGTCGGGGATCTGGAGCCGCAGGAGTTGGGACGGGTTGGAGTATTTATTGAAAAAAATAAGGAACTGGCAAAAAAAGTCAAGCTGGTGGGATGGTCGGATATTCCAGTCAGCAGTGTCAGGTCTGCAGAGGTCTATGAGCAGAGAAGCAAGATTGACAGCAAGTTATTTGAGCTTTGTAACAATTGACAGACATTATGTTTCGCAAATTGGGTTTGATGGTTATACATACCTGCATTTGACTCGTAGCTGTCAGGAAAATCAACGATGCTCCTCTTTTCGCTCTGGTAAATAAAAGCTCTTTATACCGACCATTTTCATCCCAATCCGCTATCATCGACAAAAGTTTTATATGATAAGATGAAAAAAAAAATAAAACTTAATACTTTTTTGCATGGGAGCGAAGAAGACGCGTAGCGGCCTTGCTGCGAAAAAGTCAGGGAGGCGTGTAGATGTTTGATGATCCTGTTTGTTTC
>JADFZC010000477.1 GCA_015232735.1 Oligoflexales bacterium
TGACGTTACCCAAATTTTGAGGATTTTTATTATTCTCTGTCATAGGTGAAATCATCGAACAGTGTGACACTATCGGCTTTGGTCCATAAACCCACAGCACCCGCCCCCCTGATCGTGTCATCGATGCCGCTTAAAACAACGACATTGTTAAATGACACCTCGTATTGATTTCCCTTGAAAGCAACCTTAAGGGTATGCCATTTTCCACTTTCCACACGCACACCGGCTACCTGAATCTTTTCCCTTTTGCCGTTTATGGTATGATATATGGTAACGTTGTCCTCCAGCGCATTGGCCCTGGTAATATAGTAATTATCACCATCCTTCCATCGCCAGACAAGACCTCCGGCCTGATCGATTTTGCCACTGACGGCCTTAAATTTCACCTCAAGAGCGCCATCTTCAATTTGTATGTCTTTTCTCACGCAAAAGGGATATTTTCCGTTACCCGACTGTTTTAAGACATTCGGATAACTTGGAGCCGTAGCGTCTTGCTCGACAAGCCATTTAAATTCACCAGGACCTGTAACTCCCTCCGTCCATCCTTCGGGAAGTTTCCCAGAGGCGTCATTGTTAAAATCAATGGTGGAGCCGCTCATTGAAGCGGCACTGCACATAATTGCTATTGAAAGCAGCGAACTGATTTTCATTCTGGATCTCCTGTATTTCTGTTTTCTTCTGTAAACAGCCCCATTATAAGGAAATTTTTTCAAATCTTTACTTAAGAATTCCTGAAGAAAATTTAAGGAACATATGCAAGATCATTTTCGACTTTCAGAAAATCAAACATTGTCCGGGCATCGGCCTTTGTCCAAAAGCCAACGCCGCCTGAACTGTTTTTCAGGCTGCCATCATCGCTATCTATGACCTTATTGCCGTTAAGGAATATTTCAATGTGCGAACCGATATGGCGGATTTTAAGATCCTGCCATTCATTGGCGGCAAAAAAGGTACGCATGTTGCCAAGGGTTTTCCGTTCCCCGTTCTCAACGATAAACAATCGGAGATTTTTTTCCAGGGGATTATAACGGGCAAGATAGTAGTTATTTTCATCCGCCACATGCCAGATCAGCCCTCCCCCCTGATCGATGACGCCTCTGACGGCTTTAAGCCTTGTTGTCAGGGTACCATTTAAAAAACGAATCTCTTTCGTCCAGCACAAATTAAAAGTGTCAGAAGAATGATGATTGATGTCGCCCACCGTCAGGACATTTTTCCCATCGAAATTCAGAATATTCCAGCCTGCCGGCCGGCCCGATGGACTCGTGGCCGAGATCTTCCAGAATTTCCCGACCGGACCCGGATGATCGGAACCAAAATCTGTTGTGAAATTTGCCAATGTTCCAGAGTTTTCCTGGATTTTATCTGATCTTATACAGGAAACTGCCAACGCAGACAGCATGACCGCCGGAAGAATCTGATTTTTTTTCCCAAAGATCACACGGCCTCCACCGGAAAAAAGATATTGAATGTCGTACCCCCATTTACTTCGCTCTTTAAATCGATCCGGCCTCCATGTGCCCTTACCCCCCAATCCACAATGGATAATCCCAGTCCATTGCCTTCATACCTTTTACAGCGACTTGAATCCACCCGATAAAAACGGTCGAAAATATGTTTCTGATGTTCTTTCGCAATTCCGGGGCCATTGTCCCGGACCGAAACCATTACACTGTCTCTCTGCATCACAGTGGAAATTTCAATGTTCGCGCCTTTGCCGCAATGGATAATGCTGTTGGTTATCAAATTTTTGATGATGAGTCGAAATACCGTAGGATCAGCCAGGATTTTGATGTTTCCATCTTTTTCCCTGTACTCAATGGACTGATTCTTGTCTTCTGCCAAAATCGCATAATGGGTAATGACGCTGCGAATGGTTTCATCAACATTCACATTTTCATAGCTCAGCCTTTGTGCCCCGGTATCCGCCTTTGACAGGAAGAGCAATTTTTCAACAAGTTCGCTCATCCATACGGTCTCTTCAAGCAGGCTTCCAATGATTTCCCGGTATTCCCTGTCGCTTCTATTTTTTGACAGTCCCACCTCTGCGACCATGCGCATGGCGGTCAAGGGCGTGCGCAGTTCATGGGATGCATCTGAGGTGAAACGTTTTACCTGGTCAAAGGATGATTTAAGACGGCAAAACGTTTTATTAAATACAGAGGCAAGTATTCCCAGCTCGTCGTATGGATTATCAACAGGAACTTCTTCATCAAGTTTTTCAACAGTGATGGAATCGGCGATATGAGTAAGTTTTGCCACGGGCGACAGAGCCCTCTTGGCCAGAAAATATCCCAAGGCTGCGGCAGTAATGATACTGAATGGAAGGCATGAATACATAATGACAAGGACAGTATCAAGCTCCTTGATGATTTGATTCTCGCTACGCCCCACCCTTAAAAAAACATGCCGCAGTCCCGCAGAAAATCGCGAACAATACTGCCTGAAAGGATTTCCGTTTTGATCGGGGAGACTGATGCCGGAACGGGGATAGGCAGTGCAGGCACCAAGGGGAATTCCTGACGCTCTTTCCCCGGATGGAAAAATCAGCGTTTTCAGATCCGCATCCCAGATTTCAAAAAAACGACTTTCCACCATAAGAAAATGGCTGATGGTATCATATTTGGGCAGTGTGTCCTTGTCATTCAAGTTTGTTTCGAGAAGCTCGGCGGCAATTTCAAAATCATCGCGCAGCTGGCTGTCGAGATTCTTATACATACCCGTTTTTATCATATGGTAGAGACCAATGGAATAGATGACGAGGAGTATTCCAAGCGCAGCGGAAAACCATAACGATAGTTTGACTCTGATGTTAAGCCTCTTCCAAATCATCGCCACCCTGCCTTGTCTGTGCGATAAAACCGATCCCTCTCACCGTATGAATGATCTTGGTAAAAAAGTCCTGGTCAACTTTCTTGCGAAGGCGTGCTATATGCACGTCTATTACATTATTAAGGGAAGTTGCCCTACCTGCGTCGTGCCAAACATCCCTGGCAATCACATCCCGGCCTATTATCTTGTTTTGATGGCGCACGATGTATTCCAGCAAATCATACTCTTTTAATGTCAAATTGATTTTGCCCCCCCCCACGGCTGACGCTGCGGGTCATGAGGTCGATTTCCAGATTATCGATTTTCAGTCTTGAAGAAGT
>JADFZC010000478.1 GCA_015232735.1 Oligoflexales bacterium
GATCTCATTTTTAATCGGTGTCCTTGCGAGCCTTCAAATATTCCGTGCAGGCGGAAGTCTCAGAATAGTTCAGGATGTCTATACATGGATATCCATTGAAGGTCTTTCCATCCGGTTTTCCCTTGTACTCGACGCGCTCTCCTCGGTCATGGTGCTTGTCGTGGCCGGAGTTGGATTTTTGATACATCTGTATTCTGTGGGTTACATGCGTGAGGATCCCGGGTACTCGCGTTATTTCTCCTATCTGAACCTATTCGTCTTCAACATGCTCCTTCTTGTCCTTGCCGAAAACCTGCCGCTTCTTTTTGTCGGATGGGAGGGTGTCGGGCTCTGTTCCTACCTTCTTATCGGGTTCTGGTTTGAAGATCCGTCAAAGGCCTCTGCAGGCAAAAAGGCGTTCATAGTGAACAGAATCGGCGACCTTGGCTTTCTTCTCGGGATGTTCACTCTCTTCGCCGCCTCGGGAACCCTTTCGGTTGACGGGCTTCAAAAGGCGGCGGCTGCAGGTGCCATAGGTTCGACGGTTGCCACGGCCGCCTGCATATTTCTTTTCATAGGGGCTACGGGAAAGAGCGCGCAGATTCCGCTTTACGTATGGCTGCCCGACGCGATGGCGGGCCCGACCCCCGTATCAGCCCTGATACATGCCGCAACCATGGTGACGGCCGGGGTATACATGGTTGCACGGCTGTCGTTCCTCTACGCGATGGCACCTTCGGCAAGTGCGCTGGTCGTCCTTGTGGGCGCTTTCACGGCACTCTTTTCGGCGACGATCGCAGTCGCGCAGACAGACATAAAAAAGGTGCTGGCATACTCAACGGTCAGCCAGCTTGGATATATGTTCGTTGGAGTGGGAGCGGGGGCTTATTTCGCAGGAATATTCCACCTTATGACCCACGCGTTTTTCAAGGCATGTCTCTTTCTCGGATCGGGAGCCGTGATACACGCGCTCGGCGGCGAGCAGGACATATTGAAAATGGGGGGACTCAGAAAGAAGCTGCCATGGACATACTGGACCTTCCTGATTTCAACCCTGGCAATCGCAGGCTTTCCGCCTCTTGCGGGATTCTTCTCAAAGGATGAGATCCTGTGGAAAGTGCTGTCGACAGACTCCATGGCGCCATGGGCCTCGGGATGGGTTCACGGGACGGCATATCTTGCGTGCATTATCGGGGCCGCGATAACATCCTTTTACATGTTCAGGCTCCTTTTTTTGACATTCCACGGAAATTCGCGCCTTGACCCGAAGGTTCATGTCCATCATGAAATGCCTGTAATGAGCTGGCCTCTTGCAATACTGGCTTTTCTTACCATCACAAGCGGATGGCTGGGGGCATCCCTCTTTGGCATCCATTCATTCTCCGACCTGCTTGCGCCTGTTACCGGCAAGGCCGCGAAGGGCGCTTCGGCTTTGAAAGCCATTTCGCATTCACATGAGGCCGAATGGGGAGCGGCGGGTGTCAGCATCCTTATGGCGGCGGCGGGGCTGGCGGCCGCATTTCTTCTATATGTCAGAAAGCCGAATCTACCCGGAATTATAGCAAAAAGAACAGGCATTTTTTACAGGCTGGTTCTTAACAGATACTGGATTGACGAGCTTTACGAAGTACTCATCGTAAAACCTATCCACAGCTTTTCCACAGCCCTCTTCAGGTATTTTGACGAGAAGCTCATCGACGGACTTGGGGTGAACGGTCCCCCGAGGATATTCATTGCCGCGGGCTACGCAGGCCGAAGGCTGCAGTCAGGCAATGTGCAGTTTTACGCGTTCTGGTTTTTTGCGGGAGTCTTTGCGCTTTTTCTTTACTGGGCCCTTCAGGCGGGCTGGATTTAGGCTAAAGGTGACATATCATGACCATAGGTTTCGAAATTCTATCCTGGTTGTTGTGGCTGCCCCTCGTCGGGTCTTTGCTTGTCCTTCTTGTTCCTGAAAAAAGGCCGATGCTGTCAAGGGGGCTTTCCCTTTTTGTCTCCCTCTTGAACCTGGCCCTTGCGGCAGCGGTTTTTATGGCTTTCGACCCTTCGGTAAAAGAACCGCAGTTTGTCGAAAGGTTTGTATGGATAGAGCAATGGGGAGTCAGCTACAGTCTCGGGATTGACGGGATAAGCCTTCTGCTTGTCCTTCTTACGGCCTTTCTTCTTCCAATAGCCATACTGTCAACCTATCGCGCGGTAGAGGACCAGGTCAGGGGTTACATGTTCTCCCTTCAGCTTCTGCAGGTTGGGATGATAGGGACATTCCTCTCACTGGATATTTTTCTCTTTTACGTTTTCTGGGAGCTCATGCTCATTCCAATGGTTTTTATCATAGGAATATGGGGAGGCGGCAGAAGGGTCTATGCGGCAGTCAAGTTTTTCCTTTATACACTCTTCGGGTCGGTGCTGATGCTCGTCGCCATCCTTGTGGTCTATTTCATGCACCAGAAACAAACGGGTGTTTTCACCTCCGACATATTTGAGCTTTATCATACGACCTTCGCCCCCGGGACGCAGCTTTGGCTCTTTGCCGCTTTCGCGCTTGCGTTCGCGATAAAGGTTCCCATGTTCCCGTTTCACACGTGGCTGCCCGACGCCCATGTGGAGGCGCCGACGGCTGGCAGCGTGATACTGGCGGCGGTCCTTCTCAAGATGGGGACGTACGGGTTTATCAGATTTGCGTATCCGCTCTTTCCCGAGGCGTCCTTGACCTTTGCGCCACTTATTGCGGTGGTGGCGGTCATAGGGATCATTTACGGAGCCCTTGTGGCCCTGGCGCAGGCTGATGTCAAAAAGCTGATCGCATACTCCAGCGTCTCCCACCTCGGATACGTGATGCTTGGCATCTCGGCGCTCTCGCCGGCAGCGACTGGCGGCGCGCTTCTTCAGATGGTAAGCCACGGCCTTTCCACCGGAATGCTCTTCCTTCTTGTCGGAATCATATACGAAAGGCGGCATACGCGCCTCATCTCGGAATTTGGGGGGCTGGCAAAGCAGATGCCATGGTACGCCCTCTGCTTCATGATCGCTGCTCTGGCATCGATAGGACTTCCAGGGACCTTCGGATTTGTAGGAGAGTTTCTTATCATGCTCGGCACCTTCCAGTCGCCCCTTCTTTCAAGAGTCTTCGGATGCCAATATGCGCCGCAGCTACTTGCGGCCCTGGCCGG
>JADFZC010000479.1 GCA_015232735.1 Oligoflexales bacterium
TGTATACGAGCAGGCCCACGCGGTCCATGACGACGATGACGAAATGTCAACAGGCCCTAAGGCAAGCCGCCACATCCATTTTTAAATTATGCCTCTTATAAATCTCCTCAATATAGGGTAAATTTTGGATCATTGTCCCTTCCCCACTTCTTAGGAGATCTATTGTGGACGCAACAGTAAAAACCTATCACAGGCTGATGCCCAACCGTGTAGCAAAGATCCTTATCGTCTCGAGTCCGTACGATGCTTTTGTAATGCAGGAGGACGGCGGGATGATGGAGCAGGTATTCACCAGTTACAGGGGGCTCAGCCTTGCCAGTATTCCGCGGTTCACGGTTGTATCGACAGCCAAGAAGGCGCTTTATTCTCTGGCAATAGAAAGTTTTGATCTTGTGATTATCATTGTGCCGAAGCTTCTGGGCATGGACGCGATTCAGCTTGGAAGGGAAATCAAAAAACAATCGCCTGATCTGCCTGTGATTCTTCTCGCGCACAGCATGCGAAGCCTTGATGAATACAAGGACAGGATTCAGGATGGGTGCATCGACAAGGTTTTTCTGTGGTCCGGAAACAGGGATATACTCTGGGCGATTCTCACGTGGGCTGAAGACAGAATGAATGTGACCCATGATACCGCAATAGCAAGGGTGAGGGTAATCCTTCTTATTGAGGATTCACCGTATTATTATTCCTCAATGCTTCCGATTCTATACAAGGCCGTGCTGCATCAAACGCAGGATGTGCTTATGGACACCCTCAACGAGGAACACAGGCTATGGAAACTCAGGGCCAGGACAAAGATTCTTCTTGCCCAGAATTTCGAAGAGGGAATGGATCTCTATAAGCGTTACAGGCCCTACCTTATCGGTGTGCTTGCTGATACCAAATTTCCGAGAAACGGGGAGGTCGATCCCGAAGCCGGAATAATTTTTCTGAAGACGGTCATGGCGGATCTTCCGGATCTTCCGAGGCTTCTTTTAAGCTCTGAAAAAAGCAACCAGGAGGCGGCCCAGAGGATCAATACCCTCTTTCAGGATAAGAATTCTCCGTCGCTTCATCTGGAAATAAGGAAATTCCTTCTTGAGAATCTGGGGTTTGGAGATTTTGTCTTTCGCCTTCCCGATGGCACCAAGGTGGCGTCCGCTTCAAATCTGCAGTCGATGGAAAATGCCCTCAGGGAGGTTCCCGAGGAGTCCCTGAGGTATCACCTTGCATTCAACCATTTTCCAAACTGGTTTATGGCCCGCTCTGAGATATTTCTCGCGGCCAAGTTCAGGGCGACCCGGCTCAGCAATTTCAGCGAAATAGAGGATATCCGCGAATATCTGGTAAACAGTCTGTACGAAAAAAGGATGCTGGAGCAGAGGGGGGTGATAGCCCTGTTCAGACCCGAGCAGTACAGCTTTGACTATGAGTTTCTAAAGATAGGTCAGGGTTCGCTCGGAGGGAAGGCCAGGGGGCTTGCCTTTATGGCCAAGCATTTGCAGGAAAATATGGATCTGATCAAAAAATTTCAAAATATCAGGATCCATATCCCGAGGTCGCTGATAATCACCACCGACTGTTTCGACACTTTTCTGGAGGAGAATTATCTTCAGGATTATTCCGAGGTGGTTTGCACCGACGAGGAGACGGCAAGGCGTTTTGCGCTCGCACATCTTCCTGATTTTTTAATGAAGGACCTGAAGGCCTTTTTAAGAAAGGTGAAGGTTCCCCTGGCAGTCAGAAGCTCAAGCCTCCTCGAGGACAGCCTGGAACAGCCGTATGCAGGCCTTTATGCGACATACATGCTGCCGAACAACAGGGAGGATATCCAGGAAAGGCTGAATGAACTGGCACTTGCCGTAAAGCTTGTCTACGCTTCTGTTTTTTATGAGGGTCCAAAGGCCTTTTCCAGGTCGACGCATCATCGTACCGAGGAGGAGAAGATGGCTGTTCTGATACAGCCCATCCTGGGCTCCCAGTACGGGGATTGCTTTTATCCTACTTTGTCAGGGACGGCACAATCCTATAATTTTTATCCCATTGCCCAGATGGCGTCAGAGGAGGGAATAGCCCACATATCCCTTGGCCTCGGAAAGATAGTGGTCGAGGGCGGGCAAACCCTGAGGTTTTGCCCTCAGCATCCCCAATCCCTCTATCAGTTCTCGACGGTTGACGATGTTCTGAGAAACAGCCAGCAATACTTTTATGCGCTAGATCTCAGCCAGACAAGGCATAAGACTCTCATATTGAATCAGAGCGCCACCCTGGCGAAAAGGGATGTTTATGATTCATCATCGGAATTTCCCGTGAAATATCTTTCGAGCAGTTATTTTTTGCAGGATCATGTCATCCGCGATCAGCTGCCGGGCCTGAGCGGAGGAGTTGCCGTCCTGACATTTGCCAACGTACTCAAGTATGAAAGGATTCCTCTTGCCGGCCTGATTTCACAGCTTCTGAAAATAGGAAGGCTGGGTTTCGGCTGCGAGATAGAGCTGGAGTTTGCGGTAAATGTTCCTGAGAGAATGGAATCGCAGAGCGAGTTTGTGCTTCTCCAGGCAAGGCCGATGACAACCCCATATGAAAGCAGGGGGGTGGAAATCACCGAGCAGGATATCGATAACGCGGTTGTTTACTCGAAAAGCACCCTTGGATTCGGCTCGTCTTTTGAGATAAGAGATATCATCTATGTGAAGCCTGGCAAGGTTTCGTCAAGGACTTCCGCCCAGATAGTCCGTGAGATATCAAAAGTCAATTCCATACTTCAGAATGAAAACAGGAAGTATCTGCTTATCGGACCGGGAAGATGGGGATCGGCCGACCACTGCCTGGGTATTCCTGTGGCATGGCAGGACATATCCGAGGTTGCCGGCATCGTTGAAACCAAGGATGACAATTTCAGGGCTGATCCATCGCAGGGAACGCACTTTTTTCAAAATATAACATCGCTGAGGGTCATATATTTTACTGTCCATCAGGGTAACGATTTTGTGAAGTGGGATTGGCTTACGGCCCAGAATCTTGTCAGCGAAACCGAGTTTATCCGCCATGTCAGGACACAGGTGCCTCTTTCCGTCAAGATAAACGGAAAGAGAAACCATGGTGTGATAATGAGTTTGTAAACCCGGCCCTAAAGGACCGGGTGTCGAATCAGGAGAGGTTT
>JADFZC010000480.1 GCA_015232735.1 Oligoflexales bacterium
AATACAGTGGTATTGAACCAAAAAAGATAGCTGAAATCGAGACCCGTATCGCCATAATAGAAAGCTCTATTTTGAAGTTTCAAGAGGGCCAAAGAGCCAAAAGAACAAAATAAATGTATCTTTTTTTGTTATTATCAATATAAACAAATGATTATAACGCATATTGGCTTGTTTGTATGGGTGTTGCGGCGTGATTTTTTGTTTATAAGACTTCGACGCATTGGCTTCCCTTGCGACCTATCCCTATTTTTTTAAAGTTTCGATTGCACAGAGGCGGTGAAATTTGTTTAATATTCAGTGCTTAAATGTTAGTTCATCTAAATTTAGCTGAAAAAACAGGAACTTTCCAGCCAGAGCCATCCTTTTGACTTGAAGCTTTCGGTATGCTTTGCTTGAAGAGTGATATTGAGGTGAGGGGGCAGGGACAGCACAAGGTTCGAATGGATACGGGCAGGGAAAAATATTCCGGGTAACGAACTGATTAAATTTAGCAAGAGGCAGGGGACATGAGGGTTCTGGTGATAATTCCGGCTTTCAACGAGGCTGCGAGCATAGACAAGGCGATTAAAAGCGCACAGGCGATGAGCGGTGAAACTCTGAAGTTCGACATACTGGTGGTCAATGACGGCTCATCCGACGCCACTTCTGAAATTGCCCGAAAAGCGGGGGTTAATGTTGTTGATCTCCCTTTCAACATGGGTATTGGAAGTGCGGTGCAGACCGGATACAAGTTTGCGCGGGCGAAGGATTATGATTATGCATTTCAATTTGATGCGGATGGTCAGCATCCGGCCCAGTTCATAAGGGTGATGCTTGATAGAACAATTAAGGAGAATGCCGATCTTGTCATAGGAAGCCGTTTTCTTGAAAAGGAGGGATTTCAGTCCACTTTTCTTCGAAAAGTTGGAATTTCTTTTTTAAATTTTCTCATATGGTGCCTCACAAAGGAAAGGGTTACCGATTCGACGGCGGGTTTTCGAATTATCAGCCGGAGGGGTATTGAACTTCTGGCAAGGTATTATCCGGAAGACTATGCGGAACCGGAATGTATCGTGTATTTTAAGAAGTTTGGATATAAGATTCTCGAGCATCCCGTGGTTATGAATTCAAGATCCGGAGGAAAATCCTCCATCAACTGGCTCAGGTCTATTTACTATATGGTAAAGGTTCCGCTTGCGATGGTTTTTGTCAACTTTAAGAATTTTGGACTCAGATGATTGTATGAAGATATAGGATGGATGAGATGGCATTGAATATTTTGGGTATTTTCATTTCAATAATAACGCTTTTGATTGTGATGGAACTTATCAGAAGACGGAAATTAAAGGAGAAATATGCAATCATCTGGATAGGCCTGTTTCTTGCGTTTCTTCTGATTTGTGTCAGGTTTGAGGTGGTTTCGCTTGTCGGTGAGATTGTCGGTATCAAGACGCCCTCGAATGTGCTCTTTTTTTTCGGTCTGATGTTCTGTTTTATTATTGTGCTGTCGCTGTCGGTGATAGTCTCCGTTCTTTCCGATCGCGTGCGCACGTTGGCACAGCAGCTGGCGCTGCTTGAATACGAGGTGAGGAACAAAAGGGAATAAGCTTGTTTCATATCGCGGTTTTATGCAGGCTATAACGTAGAACTTCCAGGGAAAATATTAATATGGCAGATCCAGCTATCACTTTTGCGATTCCCTATTATTCAAATCTGGGATTTTTGAAACGTGCCATTGACAGCGTTCTTGGACAGACTTTGAACGATTGGCGGATTGTCGTCTGTGACGATTGCAATCCCCTCGAGCCTGCGTCGGATCTGGTCGCCGAATATAACAATCCGAGGATATCCTATCACAGAAATCCCCAAAATCTGGGGATCGCCGGCAATTGGAACCGCTGTATCTCCCTGGCCCGGACGGAGCTTGTCACGTTGCTGCATGCCGATGATGAACTTCGCCCCGAATACACCAGAATCATGCTGGATCTTTATCGAGCCTATCCGACTTATTCAGCTTATTTTTGCAGGGCTGACATAATTGATGCAGACAGCAGGCCAAAATTCTCCTTTCCTGATTATGTAAAGAGATTTCTGAATCCATGTGAACACAGGATCGCGTCTGTTGAAGGTGAACAGGGGCTTGTCAGTCTGCTAAAGGGCAGTTACATAATGTGTCCTTCAGTTTGTTATAATCGAGCCCATATTGAGGATGAATGTTTCAGCTCGAAATGGCAGATGGTGCTGGATCTGGATTTTTTCTCGGGACTGCTTTTCAAAGGCAAGGGATTTATCGGCACTCCTGAGGTGGGTTATGCCTATAGAAGGCATGAAAACAATTATACAGTGAAACTGACTTCAACGATGAGGCGTTTCAATGAGGAGATAGAACTTTATGATCTTATAGGCAGGACCTCAGTGGAGAAAAACTGGTTCAAGGCTTCTTCCTGTGCGAAGAAAAAAAGCATTATCAAACTTCATTTGGCGTATCTGATACTGAGGAACATGTCAACTTTGAAATTTGGACCGGTTTTTCAGGAGATCGAGTGTTTAATGAGGATTTTGTGAATTTGGGTATCATAGTGATAAGGACTTCTTATGAATAGGAGCCTGGCGCAGCGGCTGCAACCTTTTTCGGGCAATATAAAAAAATATTTTTTCAATGTGTACGTTATTGCTATTTTACTATATGCGGGGTTGACGTTGGGGATGACATATCCCTTTTGTCTCTCGATTGATGAACGCGTGGCCGATTATGGCGACGCGCTAAACGGCATATTCGTACTTAACTGGATAGTGAAAAACGGATTCAATCCCTTTACGTATTTTGACACCAATATCATGTATCCCCTTAAACTGACGGGCGCCATGGGTGAATTGCATCTGCCTTCCGCGATAATATACCTTCCTGTTCTTCTGGCCACAAAAAATCCCGTGTTGTCGTACAATCTTGTAAACCTGACCTGTTTCGTACTGTGCGGTTTCGGAATCTTTCTTATTGTAAGGAGGCTGACGGGTGATTCCATTTGTGCACTTATGTCAGGGGTTATTTTCACCTATTTTCCCCTCAAATACATTCATGCAAGCCATTTTCTCTCTTTCAATTTGCAATATATCTTCCAGACAAGCATCATACAAACAGGAGCAGCCCCGAAAATCGCCGT
>JADFZC010000481.1 GCA_015232735.1 Oligoflexales bacterium
TGAGAATAACCGCCGCAGGATGGTTGTTGAAACAAATGTCCGAGGACGCGACCTGGGAAGCTTTGTGAGCGAACTACAGCAAAAAATGAAACAGATAGAGAAAGAACTTCCTTTTGGATACTTTATCAGTTACGGGGGACAATTTGAAAATCAGCAAAAGGGCCACGGCAAGATCCGCGCCGGGAATCCGGTCTCCAAGGAAGGAAAAGGCGACGGTTTCAAAAACGCCGAGGCCGCCCGGAACAGATGAGATGAGTCCCAGAAACACTGCCAGGCAGTATATGTTCAAAAATTCCAGGAAGCCGACTTGATGTCCGCCGGGAAGCAGGGTGTACAGGACGGAACTGGCGACAGTGATATCGAGGCCTCCAAGCATGACCTGAAGAAAAGCGTACTTCATGCCGGGAAGCTGGAAACGATGATCCAGGATTGAAAACTCCTTTTGGGCTGTGAATTTTACAACGGCGAAATATAGTATCATAAGCCCCGTCAGAATAAGTCCGACAGGTCTGGTTGTTTCAAAAATGATGTGGATAAAAGATGGGAGTCTGATTGGGACAAGGGTGAAAAGTACGCCGCTCAGCGCCAGGAAACCCACCCAGAAGGTCACGGTGGTAAAAGCGATCACCTTTCCAATCTCGATGGGACCCAGTCCCCACTGCGAGTAAAGCCTGAGCCTGATGATTCCTCCACCGAGTGAGGGAAGGCCGATGTTATAGCTGAATACGTAATTCAGGAAGGATATCAGCGCGGTTTTGGAATACTCCATCTTCTTTGACAGGTACTTCAGTGCAATGAGGTCGTACCCTGTCAGAAGGAAATAGCTAGCCAAGGTGAATAGGATTGCTGAAAGAACCTTGAGGGGTTCTATGACATCCAACGATGAGGTTATATCCTGAATCCTGAGATGTGAAAACTGGGCACGAAGCAGATGCAGGGATATGGAGAAGATGGTGATTACTGCAATTCCAATAAGGATTCTGAATAAAAGTTGTTTTGATAACATTTAGTCCGCCATGGATTGACCGTTCGCAAAATATTGCTTGAATTACAAAGATATACTTTTATGGCGAGGGTCGGCAACCGTTAACCGGGCCATGTCTGCTTTTTCATAATTGTTGTTATTGGTAAAGACAGACATATATAATACTCAGCGATTGTCAACGCAGTAAAGGTGGTAATTTCAGATCATGGGAACAATAATTTGTGCCGCAAAGAGGATCACAGTTGTTTTTTTAATAATAATGATGAATTCGAATGTGGCGGCTTGCAAAGTCCGGACTGACCGAAAGCCTGAGAGAGGCGTTAAAACCGTGCAGGCTTCGCCATATACAGTCAAGGATTTGAAAAGTGGCATCGTTGCCGCTTCCGAACAATATTATCAGCTGTTTTTCGAAGCAAAAATTATCGATGCAGCGACAACCCTTCGGGCTGAAATCGACAATATAAAAAAAATGGGGACGATGACACCGCAGATTCCGGAATATGGCGTGGGATTTTTCCCAAAAATTACCGAGTATGACGCAAATCCCTATATCGCTGCGCTTCATAAGACGGCTGAGCAATTCATCAAGGCTGACACTGGCTGCTATCCTCTTTCTCAGGCAGGCAAGACCATTTTTCCGGCCGCAAATTCCAATGATTCCAGAAATGTCGGCAGGGATATGGAACAGCTGTTTTTTCTCGTGACCAGTCCGCTGAGTCGCTATCAGTTTCATTCCAAACTTGTGGCGCAGCTTTTTTGCAGAATCTATGCGACCTCATACGACTACCATCTGAACGGAGGCAGGGATCTGGGAATTCCCGGGTCCACGCCCGATGCGCTGGACGACTGGTTTGCGACAGGTCCCATGATTTACAGCTGGAGAATGGTCGACGCGGCATATGGCCCTTTGATCCCTAACACTTTCAGAAAATTCATGGTCGAATCCGCAAAACGGGCTGGCGATGCGGTCGGCGGCATCCAGACGCTTCCCCGATATGCAAACCGCGACATATCCTATTCAGAGATCCTTCTCAATGCCGGTCTGTATCTGAAAAACGAGGCATATATCGAAAAATCAAATCTTCTTCTGAAGCAGACCGTGGAAAGCATCTATCCGGATGGAGCTTTCCCGTATATCTGGAATCAAAATGAATGCGTCAACTATCACGGGGCAAACATAAAGGCAATGAGCAGGATCTATGCCATGACCGGCAACAAGATGGCCTATCAGGGCATTTTGCAGCTCAAGAATTTCGAGGTTCTCTCGGTCGAGCCGGGAAACATAGGCGAATTTTATACCGCTCCGGCATGGAAGACCATGTGGAACGGTGTCTCAGGGATCGATAACGCCGAACCGGTC
This sequence comes from Oligoflexales bacterium, assembly GCA_015232735.1. The sequence goes on from JADFZC010000481.1 coordinate 2,346, forward strand.
GCCTCTTCCACCCATAACAACTATTTAAGGACGATGATCGATCAGTACAATGCGCAAAAGGGTGCAAATCCTTCCGCGCTTGCCGCTTCCTTTTATGACAGAAGTCTTGCCGGAAAGCCATTGCCTGACGGCTATATCGTTTACGACAGGAACATCGAGGGTCCTCGGGGGCGTTATGGATACTTTTCGTTCGGTATAACAGGAAGAAAGGTCCAGAGTAACGGCAATCAGGACCCAGGCCAGCAGACACTTGCGGGCGCAATGATCACCGAGGATGCCGGCCAGGGACGGCAAATCGATTCCATTCTCATGGCCGTATACCCCAAGGTCCATGTTCAGCCGACGAAAACGGCCGGAACGGAGTGGGACAGCTGGGCCTATTTGCGCAGCAGTGTCCTGTCGGCGACTTCAGTCGCGAAAAACTCGGCCGCATATGGCGCAACCATGCAGCTTCAGACTCAGACTGTCGGCCCAGCTGCGAAGGTTCATCCGTGGCGTTCGCTTGAACTCTGGATTACCCTGCCGGATCGCATCGTGGGGGCTGTCGAAGTGTCTCCAATTCAGTCAGCCATGGCCTCGGCGGTGGATGGAAGGATAAAACTGGGATACGGTCGCACGGGAGTCAACCTTGCCCCAAGTCAGCTTTCGACAATCGCAAAGGGGAAGGAATACCGTTACGGCCTCATGAGGGTTTTGATCCATGAAAACAATTTCAAGCGTATCGACACGGCAGCGGCCGGCGTCATCCGCGACGAATATCCGGTTGCCAGCGAAGTAAGGCTGAG
>JADFZC010000482.1 GCA_015232735.1 Oligoflexales bacterium
GGTTTACGCCTTCCCTGACAAGAAGCGTAACAACAGAGACCGCCCTTCCGGCGGAAAGATCCCAGTTTGAGGAATACTTCGGACCGGAAATCGGCGTTGGATCGGAGTGTCCCACAATCAGAAAAGTCCTGTCCTTGATGGACTTAAGCGTCTCTGACAAGGTGACAAGCGCCTTCTGTCCTTCGGATGAAATCTTTGTCGATCCTACCGGAAAGAGAATATCGGAAGGGAGCGAAACTATCATTCTTCCCTTTCTGATAGTGACTGTAAGCGATCCGGCGTCGATCATTTTCTGCAATTTGCTGGTCAGGCTTTTCATCTCATTATCCCTGGCAGCAGCCGCCTGCCTTAGTTTTAGCAGCTCTTCCTCGCGCTGCTGGAACGACGAGCTGAGCGCGCCCATCTCTTTTGTCTTGGCATCAATTTCAGCCTTTTTGTTCGTCAACTCTTTTGTCTGGGAGCTTACCTCTTCACTCTTCAGATTGAGCTGCTGGCTGAGAAGGGCGTTCTTATCCTTTTCGGCCTTTAGTTCGGCGACAACCTTTTCATGAGTTGAAGAGCTGACACAGGCGGTGAAAAGAAATGAAAAGGAAAAAACAGAAATCAGACACAAATAGCAGGTACGATTTTTCATTGTAAGCCCCCTTAAGGTTTATCAAGGAATTTCCCTTACAATGATTTTGCCAAAAAAAAGGTTGCCCAGCAAATATTTGTTGCGGATTAACGGTTTAAATAAAAAATATTTTCAACATCTTTTGAGGTTACAAAATACAGAGGAACACCGTTTTCAGCTGCACTCTGTCTGATAAGTTTTATTGCAGATCTCAATCTTGACAGGTACTGGCCGGCTGTCTCTTCATGAAATCCAATACTTACAATTTTGGTTGAAGATTTATCCTTAATAAACGCCTCAGCCGCCTTGTTGAATACTGAGAGCATTTCCCTGTCTGTCACGTAATCGGCCAGAGCACCGTTGTCAGGAATTTCAATTATATTTTCATTAGTCATAAACGGCTGTGATACATCCGTTATGCCCTGCCACAGGTTTTTGACCCAGTCAAGAAGCGGTGTATTTTCGGTCTCCTCTTCAAGAAATACGTATGGCACAGCGGAGTGATCGGAAGTCAATCCCTCACGAGCCAGGGCGGACAGCACATTCCCGTCGGCCATCCATCCCCCTGCCCTGAAACTCTTAGCCCGTCCGAAACCCGCGTCTTCAAGTATCTTCAGACTTAAACCGATAACCCTCCTCAACTCATCCCCGGTGTAAGCCGATATCGGAACATCATGTCCATAGTCGCCATACCGGTCTGCCGGGCCTCTGTATCCCCAGAAATTCGGAACGGACCTGAATTTTACACCGGCGGCCTCGAAAAGGCTTTTCCACCCGTGGATATGCAGCCCAAGCTCATCCCCGTCTCTCAGCGTCCCTGAAATCCTGCTTGTTATTTCATTTGCATCTGCTCCCGCCTTTGTGTAATAGGCCGCGTTGATAAAATGCGTTAGCGGTATATCCGGAAATTCATCCCGAAACCTCTTCATGGAGAGAAGATCTCCCCTGTCAAGGGATGAGCCCTCCCAATCCACAGTGACTACAACAAATATTCCAGGATGATCATTTGTTCTCGAAAGCGCAGTCATGGAGACGAGAGCCAAAATGGTCGACAGAACCAGAATTGTTTTTTTCATATGATTGCTCCCCAGCATTTTATTATTTATTTCATCCGCAAATTTTTCATGCCGTATGTTAAATAATATTTTTCGATAAATGTAAATCCAAATTTTTTTCGATTTTCTGGCAGGATTTGTGGGAATTATTAACACTGGTCTATTTATTTCCGCTTCCCTTCAGGCTTTCAAGAACGATATTCAGATCGTGCTGCGGATCATCATATCCGGCGGGAGCCACTTCAACCGCTCTCTTGAGCCTGGCCACAGCTTCATCGGGGTATCCCAGTTTCCAGAGAGCAAGACCAAGCCCCTTGAGCGCATAACATCGGTCCTTGTATCGCCTGAGAACTGTCTCGTTAGCCTTTCGGCACAACTCGTATTTTTGCATCTGAAAATATACATATCCTATCAATTCAAGAAGCTCAGCCTCCTGCGGATACCGTTCAAGCGCCTTGAAAAGAACCACCTCCGCACCCTGGTAGTCATTCTCTTCAATATATTTCCTTGCCAGAGAAAGCATTTGGTCCGAGGAGAGAATTGGCGTGCTTCTGGCAATTTTTTCCATTTCGACTCTGAATACGCAGTAGGTGTTCTCCCTTATGGTATGGCTTGTCGTCATTTTGGTCACGGAACAGCCGGCACGGCACAGAAAACCATACTGGCACCGCCCGCAAAAACCGGACAGATCAGACGGACTGAAATCACGGTTCCACGAAAAGCTTTTTGGATCGTTCCAGATATCGGTAAAAGAACGCTGCCTTATATTGCCCTCTATGAAACCGGTATCGCGTATCGAAGTACAGCCTATTATGTCACCGTTCGCCCTGATTCCAAAACTGCGGATACCGGCATGGCAGCCCTGCCATATGGAAACTTCCGAACTGCATCTGTAACATGCGGCCCTTATCTCGGATTCCTTTTGCGTATAGTAGCCTATGCAGTCCGCAAGATGAATCGTGACCTTTGTTTTCCCTGCCTGCCTGTGCGCAAAATCTATTATCGTCTGAATATCCGAAGGTTCGATAACCAGATCGGGATGATCCGTAAGATTTCCCATTGGCGAACCTATTTGAAGCTGCCAGGAGTAAATCCCGTTTTTTTCGAAGAGAACAAGCATTTCGTCGAGTTGACTCAGGTTTCGTTTATTTATTGTGGTTACCACAGAGGAAGGCAGCGAATATTTTTTCATTATTTCCAATGCGAAAAGGGCCCTGTCGAAAGACCCTATGCGCCGCAAATAATCATGGGAATCCCTGAGCCCGTCTATACTTATGGCAATATTCGATATATTTGCCTGTTTCGCTTTTTGCGCTATATCATCCGTAAAAAACCATCCATTCGAGATCATGTTCGGGATGACCCCTGATTTTGAAAGAGTTTCGGCAATAAGCGGCCAATCATCCCTCATAAGGGGCTCGCCGCCGGAAAGAGTGATATACTCCACGCCTGTTTTGCCA
>JADFZC010000483.1 GCA_015232735.1 Oligoflexales bacterium
TTTTGGTCAGAGTTTTCTTGAAGTATTCCTCAAGCCTCCTCTGGACAAGGGGAATCCTCGTGGAGCCGCCGACAAGAAGGATCTCGTCTATTTCGGATATTTTGAGGCCGCTTTTGTCCATGACATCCCTCATCGCCGTGATTGTCCTGTCGACAACGCTTGAAATCAGCTTTTCAAACTCATCCCGCGATATGTCCGTCTGGAAATGGAAAGGACAGGAGGGGCCGACAGCCAGGAACGGAAGGTTGATGCTTGTCTGTTTTGCGCTTGAGAGTTCTATCTTGGCCGATTCACATGCTACTTTAAGTCTTGCCATCGCCTCGGGAACCTTTGTGAGGTCAATGCCGTTTTCACTTTGGAACCTGGCGATGCATTTCGTGAGCAGAAGCTCGTCGATATTGTCACCGCCAAGGTGATTGTCGCCGCCGCTTGCAAGGACCTTTATCTCGTTTTCCTCTATTTTGCATATCGAGAAGTCGAACGTTCCCCCCCCGAAATCGTAAACCGCAACGGTTTTTATGTTCTCATTCATCTCAAGGCCGTAGGCCAGGGCCGCCGACGTCGGCTCGTTTATGATCTTCTTCACGTCGAGTCCCGCTATCCTTCCTGCAGCGATCGTGGCCTGCCTTTGAAGCTCCGTGAAATAGGCCGGAACCGTTATCACGGCTTCCGTCACTGTCTGCCCGAGGTAATCTTCCGCGCAGGTTTTCATGTATTTCAGGACTTCGGCGCTTATCTGCTCGGGGTACCACAGTTTTCCATCGATCTCGATCGATGTCTTTTCATCCTGGTCAGGCCTTACAATGTATGGAACAGCAAAGGCCTCCGTTTTCCTCTCTTTGAACATCGTTCCAATAAATCTTTTTACGCTGTAGAAGGTCTTTGCAGGATTTGTAACCATCTGCCTTAAAGCCGGATCTCCGACAAGCACCTCGCCCGTCTTTGCAAAGGCGACAATGGACGGTGTCGTGTATTTTCCCTCCCTGTTTGGAAGGGTCTTGGGTTTTCCCCCCTCGATTACGGATACGCAGGAATTGGTTGTCCCGAGGTCAATTCCGATTATTTTTGAGCCGATAAGGTTTTTTAAAAGTTTGAACATAGGGTTTCCTCCAAAAAAAAATCTCGGTGGGTTTCTCGGACGAAGGGCACCGGAAAATTGAGTTCGAAATGTGATGCGTGTTTTATTTAATGTTTTCAAGGTATTATTTTTGGCAAAAGCAGGTCTTTTATGTTGAAGGTAAAAAGCCTGGTCAAAGGCCGGAGCTTTTTTTAAAAAAAAAATTTGGTCAATGTCACCAATAACTTTCTAAATCCCCGGTGGAAGACTCTTTTCCCGGGAAAACCGCATATGACCCACGAAGCATCCATTTGGGCTTATGTTTCCCAGGTTTGCATAAGATTCCAGTCGGTTGTGGGTGGAACACAAGATTTATCCGACCAATTTTAGCAGATGCCATCCTTATCTTCCGGTTTTAATGAACATCCCGTTTTGATCACAGGAACCATCCGATTGCTAACCTTTTTCCTTCAGGGCTGATCCATGTGCATCTTCCCTGATCCCTGAGCATCACGCGGTGTCTTGTTTCTGACGGGATATGCTCCCTTGTTGTTTTATGGCCATGGCTTTCATTATTTTTCCCGTCCCGATTCTTGTGACAAAATGGTTCACTATTCCTGTCTTCTGCATAGACATTTTCCGGTGGGACTTTCCTATTTATAAGGTACGTTGGCCCTCAACAATTTTTACCGGCTGGGGCCAGTTATGTCTAATCTTGTGGTACCCCAATACCATTCACATATTTTTTTCTTTTTAAACGCAGATCATGCAAATTCCGCAAATTCCGCAGACATGCCATGGTGCCTCTACAAAATCAGCGAGATCCGCGCAGTCTGTTTAATCAGCGCTTAAAAAAATATTATTTGTTATTTCAATATGTTATAATATTTGAATAGATTATTCCTGACGGAAAGTCAAAAAAACCGAAAAGAGCCGGAAGATTGTCCAAACCATCATGTGTCGTTTCCGGTTCAAATTCAATTCTTGCAGAAGGAAAAAAGACATTTATGAAACCCGTGATAGGCATCGTCGGAAATATGATGATAATGGATTCGGGCCCGTTTCCCGGGCTTGAGAGAACATATGTGAATCACGACTACATAGACTCTGTCCTAATCGGGGGCGGTATTCCCGTGGTGCTTCCGATAGTGGCGGACGAGCAGGCGGTCAGTTCCCAGCTGGACCGTGTCGACGGGGTGCTTGTCTCCGGGGGCTTCGACGTTGACCCGCTGAGATACGGGCAGGAGCCCTCGCGGGAGCTTGGCTTTATATATCCGGCAAGGGATGAGTTCGACCTCATGGCAATAAAAGCGGCCCTGGAGCTTGGCAAACCGGTATTTGGAATATGCAGGGGACTTCAGATTATCAACGTGGCGTTCGGAGGCACTCTTTCACAGGACGTTTCACTGATGGATACCGGCGAGCTTCGAATCAAGCATTTTCAGGCGACAAAAAGCAGCGCCGACACCGGTCATACGATAAGTATCGCTTCGGGAAGCAGACTCTCCAAAATTTTTCCTTACGAGACGGTTGTGAACAGTTTTCATCACCAGTGTATCGATAAACTGGCGGAAGGCTTCTCGGCCACCGCAAGGGCAAAAGACGGGATAATCGAGGCCATTGAAAAAAAGGATGGCTCATTTGTAATGGCGGTGCAGTGGCACCCTGAAATGATGATCTCAGGGAAAAACAGGCTCATGCCGGAACTTTTCAGAATGTTTGTTTCAGAATGCTGCGGCAGGTGACGGTGATTTATGATGAAATCTGAAAGAACACTCGGCCTTGCAAGCATTGTCCTTCTTGGAATCAACGGCGTCATAGGAACCGGGATATTTCTCCTGCCAGGCAAGGCATATTTTCTTGCCGGCGAGGGCAGCCTTCTTATTTTTATATTCGACGCTTTTCTTGCGCTCTCGATTGCCCTGTGCTTTGCCGAGGCGGGCAGCCTCTTCGACAAGTCTGGCGGACCCTATATTTACGCCAGGGAGGCATTTGGCGAATTCATAGGTTTCGAGGTCGGGTTCATGAAATGGGCCATCAGCATAATAGCATGGGCCACCCTTGCCGTGGG
>JADFZC010000484.1 GCA_015232735.1 Oligoflexales bacterium
ATGAAGGTGCTTGAGACCCGTTACAGGGTCGATGTCGAGGGGCATTCGGATGACAGGCCTTTTTACAGAAAAGACAAGGAGGGCGTCGAGACCAACTGGTCGCTCAGCGGCAAAAGGGCCTCAAGCGTGGTCCACCACCTTCTTGATTTCGGGTTCAGTCCCATGCGCATTCGCGTCGTAGGTTACGCGAGCACAAGACCAATGAAAGAAGTGAAGGGAAAGGAAGGCAAGGCCCTGGAAAGGGCAAGGGCCGAAAACAGAAGGGTTTCACTTTTGATTCGTTAGGAGGTTCATCCCTTGGGCATAAAAGATCTGATAGGAACATCAACCATCGAAAAGGGAATCGAGGCAAGGCACGACAAGACAAGCCGTTTTCGCATCAAAAGGATCAAGACGGGCGACGGCTTTCAAAACTATACCCTGGAAAACCTTGTCAGGAACGAAAAGATCATCATCCCGAGATTTCTTTTCGACAGGTTCAGATCCACACTCAGGAACCTTTTCCTGAGCATGGAACAGAACCTCATCAGCGATATCGTGGACCTGAGGGTCTACTTCAAGGATGTGGACTATTATTCCATAAAGACCCATCCGACATACCGGGATATCATAGTTATCCAGGAGATCGTTGCAATAAGCCCGAAACCAAATGCCTATATCACATTTTCAAATTCCGCCCTCAAGACCCTCGACAGCCTCCTGTATGAACAGAGACTCCGGCATCCCAACGACATTCTGTGCAGGATTGTGGATTACCATAAACTCTTCCATTTCACGTTCACCGAGGGCAGCGAAAGCATAACGAGCGGCCTTGTGCTGAGAAAGGACGTTCTGTCGCAGGTTGGCCAGTATATCCCGGCCCTGGGCAAGAAGGAAGGGGATATCCCCGCCCAGGGGGTTTATTCGGGTTATGACGGTCATGAGCGTCCATCCGTGGCGGCCGAAGACAAGCAGGCCAAAAAGAAAGGCGAGGGAGCGCTTTTCAAATCGCGCCTTGCCGAAAAGGACGGCGAGAAAAACTACAGGATCGACCTTGAGTCGCTCTTCAGCGGCGGAGGAAGATCGGCTTCCAGAACGCCGAAAAGCGCCGAGGACTCTTCGGACAAGGCTGATACGGCGCCATCGAAAACCTGGTTTCCCCTGCCGATGTTTGCGAGCGATATCAAATCCTATCTCAAAATTCCCTTCAGATGCGAAATGACGACCGAGGAGGCGCATGAGATAAGGACGCATTTTCTGTCCGATCACAGGATAGAGTACTATGTCGGCTTTGAGATCCTGGACGCGGTGTACAAGAGCAATGGGAAGCTGCAGACCTTCAGGTTTCCGTTATACTATATGAAAGTTGGAATCGAGCAGTCGGGAAGGAACATTTTTCTGATACCGCAGGATGACGGGCGCATCTTCCTCAACCACCTGGCGCTTGCGAACCTGGTCGACACCTTCACGGGAGTGACGTCCTCGGGCGATGCGGTTGAGAGGTTCTTTCAGGTCCTGCTCGACCAGAAGATAGAGGTGAATGGCAAGATAGACAGGATATATCTCACGCGGCTTCTTCCCCTCCATGACGAGATATTTGAAAAAACCAGGGAGATACTCATTGGGAATCCCGGCGAGAACGGGAAGGGCGGAATACTGAACCACCTGAACCTCATCGGCATCGAATGCGATCTTGAGACAGTATGCCTTTACAAGGCGGCGAAGGCCAGTTCGATAATCGAGGTGGCGCTTGAGAACGACCTCGATCAGATAGTTGAAATAGCGTTTGACCGCCAGGAACGGTTCTACAGCTCGCTTCTCGGCAGTTTCCTTACGCCGGATGTCAGCATGGAGAGGAAAAGCGGCGGGGATTTTTGCAAAAGGCCCTACATGCCCGGCGCGCTTCCGAAAAGCATCCACAGGCTCATGGAGAAACTGAGCGAGAACGACCTTGTGCTGCTTGAAGGGCCGCCCGGAACAGGAAAGACCTATACAAACCAGAATCTCTTCTACCATGCGGTTCATACCGGAAAGAAGCTCCTGATCGTTTCCGACCAGAAGGCGGCGATTCATGCCCTCACGGAAAAGGTGGAGGCCTATCTGCTGGGCAGGGACAGGACATCGCCTAGGGCCAAAAGCATAATGGATCTGTGGAGGGCTTCCATAAAAATAATTGACGACGTACCCTCTTCAGGCGAGTCGATAGAGAGCTGGGTTCAGAGTCTTAAGGGAATGATGCATCTTGAAAACTCAAAAGAGGTGATTTGGCCGGAGGAGGACCCGGCATGGGATGAAAGGCTTGAGCAGATAGATCTCGACATGGCGTCTCAAAAGTCCCTGATCCAGGGCATCATGGATGAAAGGCTGGGTCCGCTCTCCTCGGCCAGACAACGAGTCACTCCGAAACCGATGCATGCCACGACGGTCGACGATATAGATTCACTCGTCTCGTTCGTGAAATTTGTATCGCCGCCCATCCACGGCGACTCATCCCCGTATGGAAACAGGGAGGAAAACAAAAGGATCATCAGGAAGTTTCTGGCGGACAGGGAATTTATAAAGGGTTCGGAACTTCAGGGCTTCTATCACTATTTCAGCGTTCCTCTCCAGAATTTCGAGGCCGAGATGAAAAAACACAAGGCCATTCTCGATTTCCTGTCGCTTCTTGTCCAAAAGGTGCCGAGGAGTTACAGGGAATTCAGCATCATTGTGAAGCATATGAGGGATGACGAGCTTGTGCAGTTCATAAAAGATGAGTGGGAGGCCGCTTTTTCGCCCTATGCCGGCGGCGTCTCGCGGTTTTTTTGCAAGATATGGAGCTATTTCTCCCATCCTGTTATTAAAAAGATGACCGGTTTGAGAAAGCTTGTCCTGAACCAGTTTGAGTTTTTGAAAATGGTTCGGGAAATGCCTGAAGGCGCAAGAGTTTTTCGAGGGAATTATACTGATTTTCTAACCGCCCGAGCCAACTGGATGTCTGAAGCTGAAGCAGCACAGAAACGCCAAGATAAAGAAAGAGCGCGAATTGAACGTTTCATTGAAAAGTTCAGATATAAAGCCACAAAAGCTTCCCAAGTTCAAAGCCGCATTAAATCACTCGAAAAAATGCTTGAAGTCGAAAAGCCGAAAGAGCAAAGAACCGTCAGTTT
>JADFZC010000485.1 GCA_015232735.1 Oligoflexales bacterium
CGCGGCCCATGATCACGATGACGACATTCATGAATAATTCGGCTGTCTATTTTTTTACCCGATATTGGCATTGTTAGTCTTTCTTTTAATTTTATAACCAGTAAATACCATTATTAACAGTAGGATTTGGCTGCACAGATAACAGCGAGTAAGGAAAAATACCCATCATAGAAGTTTTTTGGATAGGTTTTATTGATTTTTTGTTGCATTCAGATCAGGGGGGTTAAGAAAAATTAACACCCTTGATTCATACAACTCAGATGATAATATTTAGATAATTCAAAGTTGTATCCGTTGAAGTAAGATTTGGATTTTTAACTCACTTTTAATTGATAGTCTGTTATGGGTAAAAAGAAGCTTATTTGGGTTGTTGAGGATGATGCTGCGGTAAATGAGACACTCTGCGAAATTCTTGATAAAAATTTTTTGGTGGAATCTTTCGATGGGTTGTCTTCCTTTTATAAAGCGATGTTATTGAAGGAAAATGGGAAACCTGATCTTGTCCTTGTAGATAATTGCCATCCTGATGGCAGATTTTCTGATTTTGTTTTGACAGAAAGGTTTGATCGAATTTCCATGCCCCCTTTTATTCTTCTTACAGGTCAGGATGATGCCAAGGCCATTAGTCTCTGTTATGAAAAAGGAGGGGTGGACTATATAAGAAAACCTTTCAATGAATTTGAACTGCTTGTCAAGATCAAGCATCATATTGATAAACTTGAAAATGAAGCGGTTGAAGGTCAGTTCCAACTTGATAACAATTCCTTAACCATATGTAAAAATGCGGTCCGATCCCCGATATTGACTGCAAAGGAGTTTCAGATTCTATCAATTTTGTTTGAGAGCAAGGGACAATCCGCTTCAAAAGCGAAGCTTGTTTCGAGTGTCTGGAACAATATCAAGGTATCGGACAAATCGATCAGGGTGCATCTTTCCAATCTGCGAAGAAAGATACGTCCCCTTGGTCTTTCGATCGAGTACAAGAATTCCTTGTACAAAATTATTGACAAAGGTGATTCTTTTTTTGAGTTGGACTCTGAGGAGGGTGGCCGCTAAATCGGACGACCTTCAAGCATTATCCACCCCGAATTATTTATCTGGAACACTATGGATTTACGATAACCCTCAGGCTCTGAGGCCACTTCTGCAACCTGCCCCAAAATCGCATTGTTGAATTTGAGCATTTGATAGGATCGACAATGGTAATTTTACGGGATTGAAGAGGGCAGTTGAATCATGAAACTGCTCCCCTTTCCTGGCTCGCTCTCAACCATGATTGATCCACAGTGGAGTTCGACAAGTTTTTTTGTGATGGTCAAACCAAGACCTATACCCTGTTCCGTCTCCGGGTGCTCCTTGACCCTTACAAACGGGTCGAAGATTCGATCCAGGTCCTCGGGTTTTATGCCGATTCCGGTATCTTTGACGGTTATTGTCACATAGGGATCCTTTCGAAGGCTTGATACCGTAATTGCACCATTTTCCGGGGTGTATTTTATGGCGTTGTTTAGAATATTGACCAGAATCTGCTGCAGCCTCAGCGTATCGCCCTCCACCTTTATCTCTTCAGGTATGGATGTAGTAAGCGTGATGCGCTTTCTTTTACGTGCCTCGGCTGTCGCCTCTGCAGCGTATGCAATGAGCCCTTCAATGTCGTTGATGCTGTATGTCAACTGGAACTTGATGTCTTCTATCGTTTCCAGATCCTCGTAATCGTGAATTATGCGGAGAATGAGCCTAGACGACTTGTTTATAATATCTATATATCTTTTTAAGAGTTCAGGGCTTTCTCTTTCTATATCGTGCTGAAGAAGTTCGGAAAAGCCGCTTACTGCATTAAGAGGGGTGCGGATCTCATGACTCAAGAACCTGATTCCATGTCTGTGCGTCTCCCTTTGGATATTGATTTCAGTCTCCAGATTTATTGTATTGCTTTGCGCCTTGTGAATCGTTCTTGACGTCTGATGCATGAAGGAAAGAATAGCTATTAAAAGCACAAGCAAAAGAACCAAAACGACAAAAAGGGTCAGGGACTCTCCGAAAAACTCGCCAAGTCGATTGAGAAAAGGCTTTTTTATGATTGGATTCTCGATCAAAAGAGCACCAACAAGCCTTCGGCCTTCTGTATTGTGGCAATCTCGGCAGGAGCTTTCAAATAAAAAGCTCTTGCCATAGCGCAAGAGTATTTCATCATCGTTTTTTTGTGGAGCGACCTCCACAAGATCCCGATCCCTGTCATTTGATATCAGGGCCTCCATTATGTTCTTTTGCCACTCCTCTCTTGGATAATGGCTGCTTGAAGGATTCGTGCTTACAAGCGCTATTTTGGCTGAAGGCCCCAGTTGGGAGGCGATCTGGGCCGTCAGGGAATTCAGGAATATTTTTGGATTTATTAGTCTGTAGGGGGAGCTTGGATCTTTGGCCGGATCTTTTTCCCTGATATAAAGTCCTGAGGTCGAGGCATAAACAGTAATGAAGGCATCTATTGTTGAAGAGAGTTTTCGCATATATGAAGTCTCAGCCCCCAAAACCTCACGATCAGCAAGAGATATGCTGTAAATCAAAATGGCACTGAAAATCGTACAAAAAAGCAGGAGAATCAGAGCGACCGAAAAAAAAGGTTTACCAAGCTGGGTTGGAATGAAATACAGAATGGGTGATTTTGTGGAACTGTTTTCTGCATTCCCAGTTTTCTTGTTTTTTAATTTCTGTTTAGTATCGTCTTCCGGCATATTCGCGCTAATACTTTCCTATAATTTGGGTTTATCGCTACGAATTACAGAGATCAAGAATATTCAAAAAACGACTGTGTCAGCGACGATGGGAGACTAGCTCAGTTGTTCACGCAAGGCAATCTTTTGAGATGTTAAGTTTTTCGGGCAGTTTCCCATATTTTCGGTCCGGATCCGAAATAGATCCTGGAAGCTGTCTTGAGCTAACCAAAATCTGGAGAGGTTAAAAGCCTCTCCAGGTTCGACACCCGGTCCTTCAGTGCCGGGTTTACCATGCACGCAAACCAGTGTTGTCAGTGTTTTGTATTCCTGGGTGGTGTGAAGGGGAAAGGCCATTAGGGCTTACCTATCCCGAGTTGATCGAATTAGTGTCCCTACTGGGAACTTTTTCCCAT
>JADFZC010000486.1 GCA_015232735.1 Oligoflexales bacterium
TACCGCCGTGTTTTTTTCACATCCGTTTGAGCTGAATATTGCTGTCTGTACCATCCAATAAGTCTGATTGAATGCATAGCCGAGCAGATAGCTTCCGGGTTCTTCCTCTGTCCCATCCTTGATGCAGTCGCTTATCCATGTCCCGATCAAAGAAGCCTGTATCTGCGGATCGGTTTTCTTGGCATTGGAATCGGAACCTCCGGCGCCCGCTGAACCTCCGGCGCCCGCTGAACCTCCGGGCTGGGTTGAATTTGGTGGAGCTGAAGGATCCGATGAAGCTTTTGAATTATCGGATTTTGTATTCCCTCCGGCATTATCGTTGGCTGTTTTGGCTGAGTCTGCGGGCGAAGAGGGTGATTGACTTCCGTTTCCCTGAGAGGGCGTGGATGATGGTTTTGCTGGACTGCCCGTGGAATTTCCATTTTCCTGATATGCGGAGTCCTGGGAAGTTTCAGGTTGGGGCGGTTTTTTTACGATGACATCGGACTGTGTGGCTTTTTTATCCTCTTTTTTCGTTTCGGTTTCTTCCTTGGGCTTGCCGCAATAGGAAGTCGAGATTGAAATTGCGATTATCAGACTCAATCCTAATCCTGATTTTATTTTCATAATATTGCTCCAGAAGAAAGACATTTTTCTGTTCTTGAGAGCTGATCGGAATCAGATTTTTTTAGTTAACGGGCAATATTTGCCTTCCGGATTGGCAGTCTGCAAGACGTCCTCAACTATTGGCGGGACCGAAAAATATCCATGGTTTTCAAAAGGTAAAGGGAAATGATGCTTCGTTTATATGTGCATGACGGCAGAAGCCCCTGACATTTTATCATTTGATTTCGATGCAGATTATTTATACCATAATGTTGTTTGGTATCCAAAATCGGCATTTCCCGGATTCAAAAGAAAAGGAGCTTGAAATGAGATATTTTTTGGCTTTGTCAGTGATCTTTTCAATAGCTTTTGCAGGATGCAGCAAGAAAAGCAAGAAGGGTGAGGATAATAGCATCGCCCCAAGTCCCAGCAACGTTGAGACCCCGTCGGCAACGCCGACAGCTTCGGCACCATCCACTGCAAATGCCACCACAACCGAAGCCGCACCGACGACACCACCGCCTCCTGCTGTGCCGCCGCTTCCGGCAGATGCGCTTTTTCTGACAGTCGGCGATATGAATGACGTTGACAAAGCGAAGCTGAAAGAGATGACAAATACGGAGGTCAAGACGAGACTGCTTGCCAACGCATCTTTTTTCCATGTCAATCCGGTCAATTCAAATAACGATATTTTCATAAAAGCCAAAAACTGCGAAAAAGCACTTTCCGTTCCCATTGATGTGACCAAGGACAAAATAGAGGCAAAACTGGATTTGACAACCGTTGAGTCCTGCTTCAGGCAAATTTATTCAAAGATCGATACCAAATACGTTGTAAAGAAGGCGGCTCTCAGGGTTTATACGAGAATTGCCGTCCTCGGCTTTGACAAGGATTTCACAACCATGGTCGGCTCTGATAAAAACTATTACAACCTCCTGAAAAACCTTCGTACCATTCTTAAAGAGATAAATGCTTCTGGTACAACGCTGATCTCTTTTGTCGATCAGCAGAAAATAGGCTTTGAATATGAATCTTCAATATATTCCTCAGGAAAGAAGGGGAGTGAACTGATAGCAATCGAAGAGATTTCAGGCACGATGAAGAGCAGCGAGGCGAAGGACTGCACCACAAAGAGAAACGCTAAGACAGACCCGTTTGAGGTTGAGGATTCCTGCACCTCCTTTGACAAGATCACTTTGGTGAAGACGGACAGCTTTGGCAGCGATGTCACCAAAACAACCGAGGTGGATTTTAACCATTTCGTTTCAAAGGGAATTAAATATAACGCTGACAAGGCATGGTATTCCGCCGGACAATATGATGTGACGATCAATCAATGGAACGGTACGGTGGTTTATGCCAGCGACAGCACTCCTCCATCCTATACCCTGACGGGCGACAAGGTTACCATGAGCGGTGAATTGCCGGCGGATTCATCAACCGGCGCGTCCCTGAGAGACGGATCTCAGTCTGAAGGTGCCTTCGACAAGTCCGAGAAGTCGGGATTCGGCAATTTTTTCATGAGATTTCGCTGATGTTGTAATCATATAACCTCCCTAAAAGAGCCGCACCCAAATAACTCCTATGAAATAACCTCTCTATCCTCCTGTTATGATACTTAAATCAAGATAAACTAAATTTCATACCAATTAAATGACGATAAGAATAAAAGCAAATCGTGAAGATTACATTATTTAGTAACGGAGGTTGCTGGGACTTCCGGCGTCATGCTGAACGAAGTGAAGCATCTTTTCTGGTTATGCCGGATCTTTCGCTTTCGCTCAAGATGACGATCCTGTGACGGTCAAGGATTTTGTCTCAGACTGGGAGCTCCTGAGAAGGTTATTATTGGGTTCAATAACTTTTAAATGAGCTAGCGTCATTATTCATCGGAGGAATAAATGGTAAGGGTAACAATCAGTTTTTTTCTTTTAATGGTCTTTTGTTTGGCTATTAACCCCATAGAGAGAATTTATGCTGCAGAATCGCAAGGAGAACAGGAAGAGAGCGTAAACAGCCAGTTTGAGGAAGATGCCGGAAAGCAATGTCTTTTCAAGCCTGTAATCGACCTGCCGGCGGAGCCTTCGATGGTGCCTCTGATGGAAACGATTTTCGAGAAGGACCCGATTGTAACAGAGTCGATTGATAATCCCGAGTCGGCACTTGGATTTATAAGGGATGTGGAGAATGTCATAAAATACCAGGAGGAGAATCAAAAACCCGTCAATTCCAAATCTTTCGAGCAAGTCTACATCAAATCCGTTCAGCTGCTGTATTTTTATCTTGACCCTAGAAAATTCAGCGATAATGGAAGTTATGGAAACCGGCAGAAAAATATAGAAACCCATGCGAGGATGGTCATTCAGAACGGTGAGAAATATCTCAAGGTGAACAAGAAAAACGGTGTCAATGTAATCTATCAGATAGTTGTGGCAAAGATACTCCTGAATCCGAAAAGTGTTGTCAAATATTCGGAAAACCTTATGAAAATAAGGAACAGACTTCCTGCCAGGCTCAGGACGAGCGTCGATGTCCTGACAGC
>JADFZC010000487.1 GCA_015232735.1 Oligoflexales bacterium
ATAGGATCTGTCACAAGATATCTCATACAGCGCAAGCGACGCATCCTGGTACAGGATCTGTCACAAGATATCAGCATGTTACAACCAGATCCTATGCAAGCTTCGCTTGCCAGGACACGCTCCGGACGCTTTCGCGCCAGGAGCCGGCTAATTTCCAATTTTGAGACAAAGAAAAAATTATGAGTCAAACATCCATACTGCCAATAATTGTATCTAACAAGAGCGATGTGCTGCAGACTTGCACGGTACCAGCTTCTCTTTTTTCATCACCAATATCAGCACCGCAGGGAACAACCGTTTCTCAGAGATCGGCCAGTCTGCCTGCCATCAGGATATCGCTTTCGCCAAAAATCCGGTCTGTTTCCGACGGCATTAAGAAAAACCCTGATTTTCAAATAGAGAAGCTGGAAACAGATGACAGGTCCCTGCCCAGGACAAAAAATCTGGTCGATGTTTCAAGTATACTTGAGAGGATGATCAATGAAAAAATTGAGCGTGTCAGGGAAAAATCAAATCTGAAGGATGGAGCGGATGAAATTGAGGTTGATGCTTTCATAGCAGAAGTCTCCCGTGCTTTTACAAAGCCCAGAGAAGGTACCGGTTTTGGTATTGGCAAGTATCAGATTTCCCCTTTGGATGAAATAGAAGCTTCTATCGTAGAAACACTGAAAAGTGAAAAGAATGAGATGCTGTCCCTCAAGTTTAATGATTCAAAATATAAAGATAATCCTGTCGGGATATTAAGCGGCAAGGTGCCAAGCCATAAGACGCAAATCTTTGCCGATCACAGCATTGCCCCGCTGATACGAATCGGGGACGTGTTGATTGGGGTGGACAAAATTGGTCATTTTTTCAGCCAGGGATACTGGTATTTCAAGGAGTGACTCTCCAGACAGGAGAGATTCGAGTTTGGCCAGTATATGGAAGGGGACCCGGATCTTCCGGAGGCTCTTTACAACAAATATTGGTATCTGTTTGTAAAAAACAGTTCTCCGATCGTGAGGTTCGGCTACTTTGGCAGCGCATCGACAGGCGTTGTTTCATATGCGGACATGAATGCGAACGAAAATGGTTATAACTTTTATCAAAGGTTAAAAAGTGATCCTCTTCACTATCAATTTCGATTTTCAGATTACAATATCAATGAAATGAACGAGACCAACGTGCCAAGTAAATTTACCCATGGGGTAATCGCCGAGAAGTAAAATCCGTATTCCCCCCGCCTACATATAATTTTATCTATTGTTTTCAAAATGAATGAAAGTCTATAATAATTCTTAAACAAAGATTTCTTTCTATTATCGCGAAAGGGTACCTATGAACTTACTAAAAACAGCAAAAAATTTCCCTTGTGTCATTACAGTTCTCTGTATCATCTTTTCAGCTTTTGTCCCGAATGTTTGGGGAAGATCCTTCGATGAGATTAAAAAAAGCAAAGAATTGAGAATTTGTCTTGTTCTTTTTGATGGATACACGGAAGTTTATCCAAGCGGCTGTAAAAATGACTGCAACTATTCCGGGTGGGTTTATGATTTGGCAATCGCATTTGCCAAGCAGAATAAACTGAATCCCAAAATCAGCATCATGGAATGGGATGAGCAGTTTCACAATGACAAGGACAAGACTGACAGGGAAGCTGTCTATACACCCAAACATCTGCAATCCGGCCGATGCGATTTATATCCGAATAATCTGACCAGATTGCCCTGGAGGGAGAAAAAGCTTCATTTCGAGAGTCTGTATCCAAGCCGGATGTTTGTCATAATTAACAAAAAAAATAAGCAAAAATTCAAAAAGCCTTCCGATTTGGTGGGAGGATCGATGGCCATTACCGAGAATACCTCCTATCACACATGGATGCTGAATGCCAACAAGGATATTTTCAAGGCAAAGCCCGTGACAATTCAGCTTGCGGGGCCGCAGGATGACTATAAACTTGTAGATGAGGGCAAAGTTGACTTCACGCTGCGGGACTCTGACCTGGCAATTTATTTGATCAAGAACAAGGCTAAAAATTCAATGACGGCTTTCTCCATGGGAGAAACCGATGACATTGGCTGGGGCATGCGGCATGAAGACAAGGATCTTCACAAGGCTGTGAAGGATTTTATTGATGAGGGACGCAGGAACAAGAGATCAACCCTGAATGAGGTTTTACAGAAGTATCTTGGTCTGACTCTTTCAGAATTTACCACCATAGTGACAGCAAAATAACCGCCTGATTAAAGAGATGTCTGTGATTTTCTTTTCTTATTTTGTCCAGTACCTTTTCAATACCGGTACACCTCCTTTTCTTTCGTTTATCAGAATAGGTGTTCACGGTTTTCATTTTGCTGTGATAAAAAAAGCGCAAAGTCTGAAAATCAAATTAATGGTTATTAATACCCATTATAATAAGATTCATTTCTCTTTTTACATAAAAAGAAACATATGTACGGTTAAAAAAATATATTTTAAAATAATGCTATCGCGACTTTTAAATAGCGAGCTTTGTCTAGCCTTTTTTAAGATGGGATTTTTTCAGTCCCAGGTTTCAATTTTTCCGCCCAGGGGCGGCCGTTCTTTTGCATAAGGAGAAAGAAAATGAAATTATCGTTGGGGTCATGGTTTCTGATATCAGTTCTGTCAGCCTACCTTGCAGGTACAGTATATGCAAGATCTCTAGAGGAAATCAAAAAAACCAAGGAACTTCGAATCTGCCTTGTCGTCTATCCGGGCATTAATTATGTTGAGCCTAAGGATTGCAAGGAGAAATGCAAGTATTCCGGCCCGGCCTATGATATTGCCAACGCTTTTGCCGATCATTTGAAAGTAAAAAAGACTTATAAACAGATTACGTGGGATGAACAATTCTATAACGATCAGGGTAAGACTGACAGGGAGGGAGAATATACGCCGGAGCATGTAAAAACAGGAAATTGCGATGTGTATCCAAACAATGTGACAAAACTTCCCTGGAGGGAGAAAAAACTGGCTTTTGCGATACTGTTTCCAAGCAGGATGATGGTAATAATCAATAAGAAAGACAAAAGTACGATCAAGGAGCTGAAAGATCTGGCAGGTAAGAGTTTTGTGACTCAAAAGGATACATCTTTCCATACCTGGGCCGTTGAACAAAATAAGA
>JADFZC010000488.1 GCA_015232735.1 Oligoflexales bacterium
GAGAAGGACGACTCCTTATAAATCATGCCGGTCCTGGAAGAAGTTTTAATCATTCAAAGTTTTTCCCTTGGGAATATCCACTTCAATTCGGGACCCATTCATCTCGGAAAATCTTTGAAAACGCTCTCCTTTTCCAAGATTCAGATTGGCCTCCCATTCAGAACCAAAGAAAAAATATCCAAGCACAATATTATTGAATTCCTTAATACCCTCAGCAAAATTTATATCACTTGGACTTTGCCTCATCATTTCCTTTATATGTTTTATCTGGTTACCCACCTCCATTTTGAGTTCATTGCCCTTCAGCGTCTCCAATTCAAAAAGCCCTTTCGTTACATCCTCAAGGGCTGTCCGTTCAGGTTCTGAAAATATGGAATCAAAACCTATCCACTTCACACCATGCTTTTTGAGATTCCTGAAAGCCTGAGAATAATATTTTCTGGAAAAAGGCCAGCGTCCAAAAGACTCAATCGATTTCTCATCTATTGCAAGAATGCCCACTTTTCCAGTAGTCCGCAAAGGGCCTCTGACTTTCATTCTGAAATCGAGAAGTTTACTTTCGATTCTATACACAAAGTCATTGGGCCCGTTGAAATTGAAGGTTTTATAATGATGAAACAAAATCCACCAGCTTGCAGAAACTACCAAAATACACAATAAAACCAACATCCAGGCCTTTTTAAACTTTCGTCCCATTTTCCTGGAAACACTTTCAATCCCTTTAGCGAACCCCGGAATCTCAGCCTTTTTTGATCGCATAATGTATATCCAATGAAAAAATTGCTAAAATAATATTTACATAGGTGATGTGATCTCCATCTTGCTTTTTGGCTATCGGACATAAACTGAAAATTATAAGGCACCAAATACGTTCCCGTTTCTGAATTCAGGAGATTAAATATGCTAACAACACGTAATGACACATTATTGGCATCAGAATCCATTTCTTTTCCAACCCCTGAAAATCCCATGGCAAAATGTTTTGCAAAGAAGGTTGACAATCAAATGGGAAATGAAATGGAAGAAAATGACTGCATCGATATAGAAAGTTATGCAGCATCAACAAAAAAAAGTAGAAAAGAGATCTGGAATCAGATCAAGACAGGTGAGATCCCTGGAAAATGCATATTAGGAAAAATTTTCATTTACCCGAAAGGGGAGGGAACAAATCAGGAACAATATGTGTTTCATAATGACCCCCACATAAATCCATTTACCATAGCCCCGTTACGAACCAATGATATAAATCAAAAAAAAGATATCGCCGACATCTCCCTGAATGAGACAGAGGCAAACAAAATAAACCGCGCTGAAAACAACATTCATAAAAATGAAGAAACTCAAAAGACTTCAGAAATGGCCTTGTTAATCGATTTGTTAAGTTTATCCAAAGAGGAAAACAAAGAACTCATGAGGATTACCTCGGAGTCAATAACGTCAATCGATGAGGCTACAAAAAAAGCCATGTCAGCAAAAGATGATCTTCTAAAATCAAAAGACCTTCAAATAGAAAATTTTAAAAATATCATCGTGCAAAATGAAAAAACCATCTCCAAATTGAATCAGGAGATTGAAGATCTGAACATACTTAACAAAATATTGCTCAAAACAAATAATAAAACAACTTACCGTTAACGTTAAAAATATGTTCAATATTTTCTATTGTTAATAAAACCACAGCTAATGAAATGGACTCTTTCTGACGAACACATCAAGTAATAGTTCTATTAAATTTACACAGGTATCAATTTATGTATTATTTCATAAGATCCTATGGAAATACCATTAAACCTTCTTTTCTGACAGGTCTCTTTAGTCTTATTTTCTTGACTTCCGCCTCATTTTCCCAGGAAATCCCATCAATTTATACCCCTGTAAGGCCTACATACCTGGGAGGGGCATTCACTGCCATCGCCAACGATGAAGATGCCATCTGGACAAATCCGGCAGGAATATCAAGGATCCGGAAAGCGCGATCGAGAAGTACTGTCAATCTGGTCCGATTTCCTGCAGCTGCAGCTGGAAGAAACAACCAGGCATCAGATTTTCTTACCAGTATGAAATCCGGAACAGACTCTGTAGCAGCCAGCGCAAGCAGTATTGATGAGACCAAGCCATTTTGGGCAATGGCCGAAGCCGCTCCAATAATGATGATTGACATGGGAAAGCTGCCATCAGTCATAGGAGGCTACTCTCACCTGACAGCCAAAGCGCTTGTGGACAAGGAAATGCCGACACAGGCATCAACAGAAATAGTCTGGGATACCGGCGGCATCTTTTCCATGGCCTGGACAACCCAGTCAAACAGATTCAGCATAGGTGTTCAGGGAAGGTATATTACAAGATCAGCATATGAGGAATACGTCCCATTAACCACTCTTATAGATCAATCTGAAATGAGCAAGAATTTTACCAAAAACTCAAATTCATCCACTGGACTTGCCGTTGATACTGGTGTCATGCTTACACTTGCGGATTTCTGGTTTCCGACAATCGGAGTAGCTGCGTTTAATCTTCCGACCGGATGCAAGAACGACTATCTTGATCCATTTTCAAAAAGACGGGAGATCACCTGCGGAACCGCTTTCAAGGGTCAGATTAAAAATCCTGATGCCGTATCCAATCTTGACCCTACCGATATTCGAGTTGGAGTCTCCATTACTCCAAGACTGGCAAGAAAACTTGCACTCAGGATTGGCCTTGACGCCCATCATCTGCTCGCGACTTCAGGAGAAAGCAACTATGGTTTTTCCGAAATCCCTTTGCAGAAAAAACTTCACGCCGGCGCAGAGCTCTTCATAGGGAACCCACTGCTTCCGAGTCCATTTTCTATAGGAGCAGGAGCGGGGCAGGGATTTGCTTCCGCTGGAGGTTCTTTAAGACTGGGTTTTTTATCCTTTGACGTGGCCATCTATGGCCAGGATGTATCCACATCAGCCACCCCTTTGGAGGACAGGCGTGCAATAGCAGGATTTTCCCTCGATTTCTAATTGGAAAAAAAATATTTTAAAGTTAATATGACCCCTGTCATAAATGAAATCTTGCTTATTGATTCTCATTAACGTAAACCCGGCCCTGAAGGACCGGGTGTCGAATCAGCAGAGGCTTTAAACCTCT
>JADFZC010000489.1 GCA_015232735.1 Oligoflexales bacterium
TTTTGGAATTTAGCTTGGATCTAAAAAAGCGTAAATCAAGAGAATTTAGATGCGTCAGCTCTGAGAAAAAAGTGGAATGATATTGAATTATTTGGTACATCATTTTTTCCGCCGTCCCAGGAATTGAGGGATTGAAAAGGGCATTGAGCAATAAAGGATTTTATATGATTCAGGAAACGTTTCCGGTTGGACCGCTACAGAGCAATTGTACAATATTGGCTGATCCTCTGACGAGGGATGCGATGGTTATAGATCCGGGTGGTGATGTAAAAAAGATTTTGAAGCTTGTAAGAGAGATGGAGGTGAAGGTCATTCATATCCTTCATACTCATGGGCATGTGGACCATATATTGGGAAGCGGTGAATTAAAAAAACATGTATCAGCTCCCTTCTGGCTTCACAAGGGGGATGAACATCTGTGGAAGACCCTGGAATCTCAGTGCAGGATGTATGGGTTGCCCTACTATCCGGCTCCTGATTGTGAAAACTGGCTGACACATAATGGAGCACTGCCCATGTTCGATGGAATCGCCCTGCATACGCCGGGTCATACCCCTGGTTCCACCTGTTTTTATTTCCAGAAGGAAAAGCTCGTGATTGCCGGTGATACGCTTTTTTATCGTTCGATAGGAAGGACGGATCTTCCCATGGGGAGCTACAGGGATATTGAAAATTCCATCAGGAAGGTGCTGTACAGACTGCCGGATGATGTGAGAGTAATCACAGGACATGGTCCTGACACCATGATCGGTGATGAAAAGAAGTTCAACGAATTTATCAGAGAGTGACCTTTCCTTTTTAATGACAGTTGAATAACCGCTTTTTTGCTTTTTTATCAAATTATTGAAAGATAATCCGTCCCTCAAGAAAGACCTTGCATTTTCCGAAAAAATAATTGGGGACTGTTCAATTTTGCGGGGCTTTTATTGCCCTTGCTGAATGATGTTCCTTAATTTTTACGGGGAGGAAAAAATGGAAGCGGGATATTTTCAAAAACGGCTCTGCAATTCATGGATTTTCCTCTTTTTGATTTCCATTTGCCAGCTGCCTTTCGGGTGTGAGAAAAAGGAAAGTTTTTCCAGGGTGGATTGCACAAAAGAGGAAAATAAGGGCATGTTCACCTGCGGCGGCACCCAGACAGATGATTCGGTTGAAAAGAAAACGGACCAGGGAAAACAGCCGGAAGATACCTTTTCAAGCGGCAACCAGATAAAATCAGAGGGGAATGATTCCACGTCCAATAATGTGAAGAGCGATCAAGGCTCAAATGATGCGACTTTCGGCGGCGGAAATGATGAACCAAGGATAAATTTATGCGACAGGATTCAGGGTTATGAACTCGATTCGAGTTTCCAGGAATCTCTTGCAAGGCTTTGTGAGAGCGGGGCTTATTCGCAGGCCTTCAAGAAATCCTACTTGTCTCCCTACCAGGGCGGAAAACTTGCGGCCGAGATTCCGGTTACAGTCGATGTGAAGGCGGATCCCGCTGATATAAAGACATCCAGGGTAAACTCGATTTTTTCCTTAAAGCTCAAGATATCAGCCGATGCATCGACGTCGAGGCTTATACCCAAAATTTATACAACGCCTGTCAATGTAGATATATCGTCAGTCACGATAGGATCGGTTACGACTGAAAAGGAGCTTATTCCATCGTCAGGCGGCGACCACGCCGGGGGGGAGAAGTACCAATCCGATGTCACCATATCCGGTCTTTTTAATGGCAGTGACAAATACATGGTTCAAAATGACAATTTTATCATCAAGGATGGAAACTGCTTCGTAGTGGTGGACAAGATTATTGAGCCCGGAAAGCTTGTCAAATCAAAGAACATGATCCTGATGGGATTTTCGCAGGGTGAAAACGAGGTTATCATTGTTGGAGCCATGGGTATGGTCATGGCCAACATGGGATTTCAATCCATAATAGAGACATTTGCCAGGCAGTTCATTCAAAAGTATATTGATCTTGTCATGAAAGCATCATCGAATCTTTGAACAGGCTGCCATTTCTATCCTGACCAAATAAGCATTGCTGAATCAAAATCAGTTTGTTACAACAAGGCCCAGAAGTTGCAGGGAATCCAGGCTTTTTTGGAAAAAGGCAGCCGTGATGAAAATTTTCAAAATATCCGTATGGATACTCGTCGGTATTTTTTTCTTGATATCATTTCTTGCTGTGACGGGAATATTCTTCCCATCCGAGAAGATAAGCGCTGTCTGGCTTCTCACCGCGGCCGGATGCTTTTATGCTCTGGCCTACAGGTTTTATGGAGCGTTTCTTTCTGCAAGGGTTCTTTCGCTTGAGGATTCAAAAAGCACGCCGGCACTAAGGTTTAATGACGGTAAGAATTATTATCCGACCAACAAGTGGGTTCTTTTCGGGCATCATTTTGCGGCTATTGCCGGGGCCGGTCCGCTCATAGGCCCTGTTCTTGCCTCACAGTTCGGTTTTCTTCCGGGATTCATTTGGATCCTGATCGGTTCCGTTGTGGCTGGAGGGGTTCATGACCTTGTAATTCTGGTTTCGTCTGTCAGGCGCGATGGCAAGTCGCTTGCGAAAATCGCCGAAGAGGAGGTAAGCCGGGTGACAGGGTATTCGGCTTTGATAGCTATTCTGTTTGTTCTTGTCATAGCAATAGCAGGTCTTGGGCTTGCGTTTATAAATTCTCTTATACATAACCCGTGGGGTACTTTCATAATAGGCATGACGATACCGATCGCCCTTTTTATGGGGATTTATATGAAGTCGGTTCGTCCCGAGAGGGTCCTTGAAATTTCCCTTATGGGCGGGTTTGCCTTGATTTTGACCATCATATTCGGACGTGAGATAGCCGGGACAAAATTTGCTTCATATCTTGATCTCGGCAAGAACACCCTTACGGCTTTTCTTATGATCTACGGCTTTGTAGCAGCCTCGCTGCCGGTCTGGCTTTTGCTGGCGCCAAGGGATTATCTTTCGTCTTTCATGAAAATAGGGGTTATTTTGATGCTCGCCGCCGGCGTCCTTGTTGTGGCCCCGGATTTGAATATGCCCAGGGTTACATATTTTATAGATGGAGGTGGACCGATTGTTGCGGGCAAAATATTTCCGTATCTTTTCATAACCAT
>JADFZC010000490.1 GCA_015232735.1 Oligoflexales bacterium
TGATAATCAAATGTATATCAAAGGTTTTTTGCAATATTGAAGCATATTTTTCATTTTTGACATGTAAATTTCCTGTCCGGTTTCTGGCTCAGGTCGATGTGAATTATTTTTATCATCAACCTAAAATCGAATAAAAACATTAACTTAATCTTTCACTGCAAAAATATAAACAAAAATGTATTCTTCAGAAAATCAGGCCGCCAGACATGCACGGGAGTGGACACAGAAATTGATCAGTAGGAGCTGTCATCCACTTACAATAATTTGACAGATGCCCATTTTTTGATATCATCACCACGTTACATGGAGATGATAAGGAGCCCGCATTAAGAAAACTATGAATATTGTTGACACCCACTGCCATCTCACAGATCCTTTCCTCGCGGCTGATATCCACAAAATCATGGAATCTGCAAAATCTTCCGGGATAGGGATGTTCGTCCAGGGCGGAGTAAATCCCATCGAATGGAAAAGGCAGATCGAGATGAGAAGCGCCTATCCATCAGAGATAATCCCGTGTTTTGGCATCCATCCATGGGAAACGGCAAAAAACGGTCCTGAAATACTCAATGGGTGGCTGCTCCAACTGGAAGCCATGCTTGAAAACGCTTCAGGCATCGGCGAGGTCGGGCTCGACTTTCACTCGGAAAAGCTGAAGGACAAAAGAACGATTCAGCTTGGCCTTTTTGAAAAACAGATGGAGCTTGCCCGAAATAATAAACTGCCCCTGGTCCTTCACGCCGTAAAGTCGCACAACGAGATTATCTCCACCATAAAGGCGCTCGGAATGGACCCTGCGCGGATAATTGTTCACGGATTCCGGGGGAAAATGGAAATATGCAAAAAATATCTGAATCTGGGTGCAACCCTTTCCATCGGAACTTGGGCCCTGCAGGCGGGCAGCAACGATATCCTTTCCATGATCCCCTTGGACCTTCTGGCCGTGGAATCAGACGCGCCAAACGCCAGGTCGGACAAATTGCATTTGAAGACGCCTCTTGCCATACTCGATGTGGCCTCGGCCCTTGCCGGCGCAAGAGGGACAGAGCCTGACATCATCCTTCAGGCAAGTTCTGACAACATTCGCAGGATTTTTAAATTATGAGTGCAAAAAAACTGGGTTTTGACAGGGAATGTTTCAAAAGACTGGAAAGACTGGTGACTCCTGACGGAATAGATATTCTGTCCCGGAAACATGTAATGATTTTTGGGCTCGGCGGCGTAGGATCATGGGCGGCCGAAGCCATCGCCAGGTCAGCCATCGGCAGCATCACAATTGTCGATTTTGATGTTGTCGCATCGACGAACATAAACCGCCAGCTTCCCGCGGGGCACGACACCATAGGAACTTCAAAGGTTGAAGTCATGACCGGGAGACTTTCGGATATATGCCCGTCCGCAAGGGTCAGGGGCCTGAATATAAGGCTTACAACAGAGAACATCCCGCAATTTTTCGAAAAAAAAGTCGATTACGTCATCGATGCAATAGACGATGTGCCGGCAAAATGCGCGCTCATCAATTATTGCTATCGAAACGATATTAAGCTTGTTGTCTCGTTCGGCGCGGGGGGCAGGCTGGATCCCTCCGCGATAAAGGTCACTGATCTTGCCGGAACGCGGGTCGACAGGCTCGGCAGGGCGGTCAGAAGACGTCTCAGGGATGAATACGGATTTCCGGACGGTCCCTTTGGAATCAAGGCCGTCTGGTCAGAGGAAATCCCAAGGGAGCCGTTCGTATTCGATGACGATGTCTTCAAAAAGAAAAACAAGGATCTTCCATTCGGAACAGCCTGTTTTATCACTTCTGTTTTCGGGATGTTCTGTGCCTCGGTCGTATGCAGGGAGTTTCTCTCGGGATTAAAACTTTAAATTCTCTTTATCCTGTCGAGAAAATCCGCCGAAAGCTCGTTTTCAAGCTCTATACCGTATCCCCGCTCCCTTTTGCTGCAGTTTTCTTTGTGCCAGACAACCCTTGCGTTGCCCATGAAAACTTCCCTGTCATAGGTATCGACAAGCATATAGGATATCGTTTCGCCAATCTTTGGGTAGTGAGGGTTCTTTATGAATGCCCCCTTCCTGCTGATATTGGCCAGTTCCACCGTATACTTGCCGGGCACAGCGGAAGTGTAGACCTTGAACTCGGTTGAAATATTTTCCCTTTTGTATCTTTGAACATTGGCATAACCTGCTGACATGGCGACTCCTTGTTCAGACTTTTAATCCAAAATACAGATCTATCAGGACGCTTTCTTTATTCTTTCAAGCTCGTTTTCAAATAGAAGCTTGGAAAGATCCAAAAGAAGATTCACCTGGTTTTCCACCTTTCCAATCCCCATGATATAGTGCTGCTCTATCTTGCTATGAAGCTTTGGGGGAGGTTCAATCTGTTTCGGAGAAATATCGACAACTTCTGAAACCGTATCGACAATCAGTCCTATGTCAAGAGAATCCATGGTGACGACAATGATACAGGTCTTTTCATCATATGCCCTTTCAGGCATCGAAAACCTCAGCCTCACATCCATGACGGGAATCACCTTGCCCCTGAGATTTATCACACCCTTGATATAGTTATTCATATCAGGCATGGGAGTTATCTTTATCATCTCAATAATCTCAATGACCGATTCGATTCCAACCCCGTATTGTTCCTCCCCGATCTTGAATGTCAGATATTTATGCTCATCCAGATCCTTTTCATTTTCTTTTGAATCATAAGACTGAAGTTCACTCATCCTATTCTCTCCTTCTTCTGTCTCTATTATTTTTTCCTCAATAATATCCCAAAAATATCCCGTAATAAATTACTTCCTGTCTCGCAGAACAGGTTATGTCCCATATTTTCCGAATTCGTTGTCATCAAGCGCTATGGATATCTCAGGCTCTTTTTTAACCTCAGTTTTCGCCTCAGTTTTCGCTTCAGCTACTGAAGCAGTTTGTACCAGAGGGACCGTCCCTGAACTATTTACAGGTTTTCTTCTCTTTGTAGCATGATCACCGACCTTCCTGATGGATGACGTCTTTTTGTCCTTGAATTTTTGAGCTGACGCCGGATCAACCTTCCTGTTCGTCCTGAACCTGGAAAGAGTGTTTTTGAGCTCTGATG
>JADFZC010000491.1 GCA_015232735.1 Oligoflexales bacterium
CGCCACTGCATCCAGATGATAAGGACTTGAAGAGGCTATTACCGCCCCCACATGTTTCTTCCGGCCGCTTGCCGGCCCCTGTCCATCCATGGCCTCGACGGCATCCATAACTGAGAGGACAGGATTCACCGTAACGCATGTGTCGACAAGGACATTGCAGAAGGCAGAAGTGTCGGCCATTTTCAGATGATATTCCATCTTCTGTATTCCGGGTATCATTCCAAAAAGGTTTTTTACGCCGCCTGTGAACTGCGTGAGCGCATGAGACTTCAGCTTGGATATCGATATTACCTTGTCGACCTCTCTGAAAGGGGCGAGAAGGGTCAATCTTTTAAGGAGGCATCCCTCCTTTGTTTCAACCTCAACAGAGGATGTGTCAAAATTTAATTTGGCACCGACTTTTTCTGCAACCTCCTCCATGCCGGTCGTCCGGTATACGCTCCGGAGTCTGGCTTCATTATAGGGGCCCCCGGGGCTATCGGCGATAATAATGCTGCAACCCGCCTCTTTCAAAATTTCACAGACAGAAAGGACGATAGCGGGATGAGTTGTCGTCACCTGACCAGGTTCCCTCCTCATAAGCAGGTTTGGCTTAACGAGGATACGTTCGCCCCTGCTGACAAATTTTTCTATTCCGCCCAGATGATTGATACATTGCAGGACGGTTTCCCTTACCAGCGGGTGGTCGTAACTGCTGCAGTTGAGGATAGATACTCGTTTTTTCATTCTTTTTCCGTTATTAGACAGTCCGTGATTCAATGTATTCATATACAGATAAAAAAAAAAAATCCATTCCGAATTGACATCAGGCCAGGCTGTCTTAAGTTAAATTTTGAAAGGCGGAACAAAACACGCCTTTATGTAAAGGAGTAGCGATGCGCAAGGGATTTGTATCACTTTTTATAAATCAAATTATATTGAATCTGCAATCTATTAGAGATTTCCCGATCAACCTTCCAATACTATCCCGCTTTATTCAAGTCCCGGCGCTCGCATACATACCTGTCAGGAAAAAGGGACATAAATATTTTGTCAATAGGATCAAGTCTCCATAGTTCATTACACATTCACCGTTCTGGAAAATCACATCAGAACCTGACAGTTTTGCTTGCACTTCAAACCTCAGTCTTGATACCTTATAGGAAAAATTGACGATCTTTTGAAATTTGTATCAAAGGAAAAATTCGCTCTGTAAGTACACTGAGAAAGCCAATTGTATGCAGATCATCAAGATCTTTAACAATCCTTGTCGACAATTCCGGTTGAACGAAGGATACTTTCATCGATCCCTTGACCGGATAAAAGTAAATATTATAGACAATTATGGAAAAATCATCTCAAGTGGAAAACCCGGCCCGGCTGCGGAAATTTCACTTCAGATCCTGAATGTTTTCCTGACACTGGCGATTCTGATTTGGTCCTCGGGCCTTCTGTATCATGATCTGAAAATTCCCCTTTTGTACTTCGGCGACGCTCTTTCGGTGCAGGCCGGCATCAAAACTATTGTTGAGACAGGCTGGGTTCTCACCAACAATATGCTTGGCGCCCCTTTTCATTACACCAGCAATGATTTTCCAGGCGCGGATTATTTCCATTACTGTGTCATTTATGTCCTGTCGCTTTTCTCCAGGGATAGCGGGTTGATTTACAATATATTCTTTATACTGACATTTGTTTTAACATCGATGACAACCTGCTTTTCGCTCATCAGACTCAAGGCTAGACCGCTCTATTCCCTGATTTTGGCACAGGCCTACAGTTTTGCGCCATATCACATTTTCCGGGGCGAAAATCATATTTTTTTAAGCGCATATTCAGTGATCCCGCTCACGATATTCATGACTCTGAGATTAAATGACGACGAAATTCCCTTTTTCAAGAAAAAAACTGCCGCTGACAGGAGTATATACCGATTCAGCATCTTTAATTTCGAAAGTCTCGGTTTTTTTATCATATGCCTTTTATCGGGCGCCTCAGGCATATACTATGCCTTTTACTCCTGTTTCTTCATAGCCGTAAGCATGGTCATGGTGCTTGTGCGCAAAGACAGATTTACCAGGCTGTCTTCAGCTCTCATGATGGCAGCCGTCATAGCTTTCGTGGTTTACCTGCAACTGCTTCCTTCCCAAATTTACAGTTATCAAAACGGACCGAATCCGTTTGCTGTCAATCGCCTTCCCATCGAATCGGAGATCTACGGCCTGAAACCTTCGCAAATGCTAATTCCGCCCCGCTACACGTTTGTCAAACCTCCGGCATTTTTGGAATCGATAATCGCACAATATTTGCAGGCCGGTCTGCCCATACATGAAAATATCTGCTCGTCGCTTGGTCTTTTAACTTCATTGGGATTCACTCTGCTGCTTGTGCGTCTTTTCATGCCAAAGGATGATTCACCTGTACTTTCGCAATTATCAGTGTTTAATTTGACAGCATTATTGTTCGCCGTCCCCGGCGGTCTGAGTACGCTGTTTGCCGTCTATGTCTCTCCCCAGCTTCGGGCTCATAACAGAATAAGCATTTTTATATCATTTTTTTCGCTTGTTGCACTTTCTGTATATGGCGAAAGGCTGACCAGATGGAGTAACAGGCCGTTTTTTGCACAAATCATTCTTTTCATCTTCTTCTATTTTGGAGTACTGAATCAGATACCCATATTCATTTTCAATAACGAAACCTATAACTCTGACCGTCAATTTATTCAGCAAATTGAACAGAGCCTGCCTCAGAATGCCATGATTTTTCAGCTTCCACTCATGCGTTTTCCGGAAAATGGCCCCATATCGGCAATGACCGACTATGATCCATTCAAGCCATATCTTCACTCTCACAAGATTCGCTGGAGTTATGGCTCGCCCAGAGGAAGGTATGACAAATGGTATGATGAAGCTGCAAAAGGCCCTGTTGATGCTTTAATAAAAAAAATAGGCGAAGTCGGATTCGAGGGAATTCTGATTGACACCGCCGGCTATAACGACAGAGGAGCCGATATGCTGTCCCGGCTGCAGAGCAAACTGAAAAATAGTCCCCTTGTCAGTTCCGATCGAAGAT